>JANNDF010000529.1:0-3350 GCA_031387445.1 Planctomycetia bacterium | reverse complement strand
GGTGACGGTGCCCGGGGGTTGGGGGGGCCCCCCCGGGCCGGCCTCACACCCCGGGGCGCGGGGGGGGCGCCACCCCCGTGGTGCCTCACTTCTTGCAACCCCGCGTACACCGGGGGGCGCCCCCCCCCCGCTCGCCGGAGGCGTTCGAAGTCATCGACCTGCTCGCCTCGCCGGACGTCGTCCAGTTCCCGCGGTTCGAGTCCGCGCTGACGGCGAATGTCCGCGAGGGGCGGTTGCTGAACCAGGCGCCGTGGGTGCGGTCGCTCGGCCGGTTGGAGATGGTCGTTCACACGGAGGGGTGGAAGTTCCCCGCACCCCCGCCGGAACTCGACCGCCCGCCACCGCCCACCGTTCGTCGCGAGAAGCCCGCCCCCCGCGACGACGCCCCCACACCCGCACTGCCCGACGCCATTCCCGACCCGAAGAAGAACCGCATCCGCACCCGCCCCACCGCCGACACGGTGCTGGTGAAAGACCGCCTGCTGTACCTGCTCCAACCGCCGCTCGACGGCCTGTTCGACGGCCGCCAGATGGAGGTACCGTTCGAGCCGTTCCCGTATCAGCTCGAAGGCATCGCCTTCTTCCTCCCCCGCCACGCCGCACTGCTCGCCGACGAAATGGGGCTGGGGAAAACCGCACAGGCGATCCTGTCGCTTCGTCTGCTGTTCCACCAAGGCATGATCCGGCACGCGCTGATCGTCTGCCCGAAGCCGCTCGTTCACAACTGGTGCCGCGAGCTGAAGATGTGGGCACCCGACGTGCCATTCGAGGTGTTCCCGACCGACCCGGACCAGCGCCGCACGGCGTGGAAGGTGTCCAACTGTCCGGTGAAGATCGTCAACTACGAGGCGGTCACCCGCGACGCCGACATGGCCGCCGACCCGAACGTGTTCTTCGACGTGGTGGTGATCGACGAGGCCCAGCGGATCAAGAACGCCGACTCGAAGACGGCACGGGCCGTGTGCGGACTTCACCGCGCCCGCAGTTGGGCGCTCACCGGCACGCCGATCGAGAACTCGGTCGATGACCTTGTCAACATCTTCGCGTTCGTCGATCCCGGTCGCATCCCGCACGACACGCCGGCCAAGCGGGTGGCCCAGCTCACGTCCGACTGCATCCTGCGGCGGACCAAGGACGTGGTGCAGTCCGACATGCCCCCGCGGATCTTCCGCGACCTGAACCTGGAACTGACCCCGGCGCAACAGCACGCCTACGAGCGGGCCGAGAACGACGGCGTGATCCAACTGAACGAACTCGGCGACACGCTGAGCGTGCAGCACGTGTTCCAGTTGGTCATGCGGCTGAAGCAGATTTGCAACTTCGACCCGCTCACCGGCGACAGCGCGAAGCTCCAGCAGTTGCTCACCGACATGGAGGAGGTGGCGGCGAACGGGCGGAAGGCGATCATTTTCAGCCAGTGGGTGGAGCCGCTCCAGATGATCGCCGACGCGATGCCGGAACACCGCCCGTTGCAGTACCACGGCCGCATCCCGCAGAACGAGCGGACGCCGATCCTCGACGAGTTCAAGAACAACCCCGACCGGCGGGTGCTGCTCATGAGCTACGGCAGCGGGAGCGTCGGGCTGAACTTGCAGTTCACCAACTACGTGTTCCTGTTCGACCGCTGGTGGAACCCGGCCGTCGAGGATCAAGCCATCAACCGGGCGCACCGCATCGGGCAGCGCTACCCGGTGACGGTGACGCGGTTCCTGGCGGAGAACACCATCGAAACGCGGATCGCCAGCATTTTGGAGGCGAAGCGGGCGATGTTCAACGAGCTGATCGCGAACGCCGAGAAGCCGGCGGCGATGGGGCTGAGCGAGGACGAGATCTTCGGCCTGTTCGACATTCGGAACCGCCCGAAACGGGCGGCATAACGGGCGAGCCGGGAGCGACCGGAGCAATAAAGCTCCGGTCGCTCACGCTCCCGGCTCGCCGCGGGAACTTACTTCTTGTCGGTCTTCGGCTTGGGCGGGCCTTTCGGGCGGGATTCGTCCGACTTCGGGCGGGACGCGGGGCGTTCCTTCTTCTCCGGGGCGTTCGCCGCTTTCGGCGTGATCGCCTTCTGGGTCAGGCTGGCTTCCGTCCACCACGGGCTGAGCCGCTTGATCTTGTACAGCACCTTCTCGCGGTCGGCACCGGTGGTGGTGCCCAGCTTCGCCTTCAGCTTCCGCATCTTCTTCTTGCGGTGGAACCGCCGCCCCAGTTCGATCTCGCGTTCGATCATGGCCCCGGGAACTCCGTACTGCGTGCGGGTGGGAAACAAATAGAGTGATTACGTTACCACCCGCCGGAACGCTGACAAGTGCTAACGTGGCTGCGATCCCTGTTCCGCCGCCCGGACCCGTCAGCCGAGTTCCGGGCGAAACAGCCGGCGCTGGTGGCCGAATGGTTCCGCGTTGCGGCCGCGTGCGGCAAACCGAAAGGGCTGGTGTGGGTGAGTTTCGAGCCGCTCGGCGAACCACTGTTCGGCCCCGGCTGGGCGGTGCTGCCGATACTTCTCCAGTTCGAACCGACGCCCGACGGCGAGCTGGCCGACGTGCCGCAGGCGCGGGAACCCCGTCAAGTGGTGGCAATGTTCGCGTACACCCGCCGCCGGTGGACGACCGGCGGACGGGCGGTGTTCAACCTGACGGCCGAGCAGGTGGCGAAGCGGATGAACGAGCCGCGACCGCCAGGGAGTGGACCTGCAACCGCCGGCGTGAGCAGGCCGGGTGTATGATCACCCAGCCCGCTCACGCGGGCGGTTCCAGAAGCCTACCGCACGTGGAACACCAACTCCGGCGCCTTCCGCCGGTGGACGGCTCGCGCCACCTCAGAGCGGATCAGGCCGGCCGCGCGGAGGAGGTGAGCGGTGACGGCGTGAAGGTCGGTGGCGTCTGCCGGCGCGGGTCCGGCGACTGTCACCAGCAGCCGGCCCGAGTGGGGGACCGGCTCGACCGACACGACCGTTAGGTTTCGCAACACCTCGTCCGCGAGGCCGGGCAAGATGACCAGCAGCGCCTGCCGCACCTGTCCGCACAGTTGGTGGGCCTTGCGGCCCGGTGGTTTGCCGTGAACGCCCCGGCGGTCGTGGTCCCGCCGCGGGTCGGTTCCGTCTTCCGGCCCGATCTCGGCCGCACTGCTGGTCAGCAGCTCTTGGCCTCGCGATCGCTTCCGGCTCATGTGAGTAGATAACTCCGGGATGGGGGAATCTTGCACGCGACGACGAAGAACGAGCGGAATTGAATCGGGTGCACGAGTCACCCCCTTCGAGCTGTGGAGTTGCGGGAGGGGACAGGGCAGGGGGCGGACAGGTTCGGGGGAAGTAGCCGCGAGGCAACGCCGAGCGCGTCGGACCTTCCACGCGC
>JANNDF010000497.1:0-15066 GCA_031387445.1 Planctomycetia bacterium | reverse complement strand
GAGAAGCGGCAACAACGAGTCGCGGGGGGCCGGCAGACGAAACGTGTCCTCCGGCACAATTCCGTGGACCACCGGGCAGAATTCGTTGTGCACACGTGACCCCGTTCATCGGCGCGCCTCCTGGCGGAGTGCGTCGATGAGAGTTCGCATCGCGAGGAGGTCAGGGACACGGAAAAGTGCTCTCCCCCGCCCGGCCAGGTGATATGGGTCCGGGATGCTCAGGTGCGTCCACTCGATGGGGATGCGGAGTACCGGTCCGTCGGGGAGTTGCAGCAACACCCACTCGACGCCTTCGCCGGTCCCGCGATTGAGCAGCGGGAATCGCTGACCCCGCAAGGGGTGGAACGGATGGCTGATCCGAACGCCGGAATCCGAAGGGTCGTCTGTAGTCTGCTGGGATCGACAACGGGGCCGCCGAGAGGGCCATCCGGCCGCTGGCGATCGGCCGCGGCAACTGGCTCCATATCGGTGGCGACGGCGGGTTGAAGACGGCGTCCGTGCTGCTGAGCGTCTGTGCCAGCGCCACGCGTCACCGGCTCAACCCGTGGTCGTACCTGCGTGACGCTCTCGACCACCTGGCCGTCCGTCCGGCAGGGGCCGACCTGTCCGACCTAATGCCCGACGCCCCGGCCCAGGCCCGGAGACGCCTCGCCGCCTGAGACGCCATGCCTTCCCGCACGTCTCGACCCCGCCGCCGGAGAATGCAACCGGTTACGGACCAGTCTCGACCACGCTCCTCACCGGTCGGTTACGAAGGAGCGTGGGAGCCTTCACACACTGTTGTCGACGAGTGGACTCGAAGGGGTGATGAAGGGAACGGTCTGGCGGCAACCTGGAGATTAGTTCGCGTCGTCGTCTTCCAAGTCATCGTTGTTCTTCTCGAAGTCCCAGCCGCCGTCATCTTCGTCGAGATCGTCATCCTCATCTTCATCGTCGGGCACCAGTCTCCATAAGAATTTCTCATACTGCTCTTCCGTGTACGCCTTCGGGTCTGCGAACAGTTTTCGGGCGAAGGCGACCTCATCCGCGGGCGCGATCTTGTCGAGCAGTTGCATTACGGCTTGGGCGATGGGCGGGTCGGTCGGCACGCCGAGGCGGGCGAGCGCCTTTCGCAACTGGTAGTCGTTGATCTTGAGCGTGGGAAGTTGTGCCGCCAGCAAGAGCCGCTCCACGAGCGGCGGGATGGCGTCCTGTGGCGAACGGTCGAACCACTGGAGGTAACCAACGTAAACGCAGTTCACGCAGTTCCCGCACAGCCGCTCTGGTGGCCGCCCCAGGTCTCGGTTGATGTGCTGGGCGGTTTGACATGTGAAATCGTCCTCATCCAGTTCGAGGGCGTAGGTGAACTGCTCGATGACCAGTTCTCGCACCCGGCCACCGACCGGGCCGATCTGGTCGAGCGCAGCGTCGATCTCGTCCCGCCTCTGCTCGCCGGCGTCCGCCTTCAGCTTCAGCAGATCGGGAACCAGACTCGCAGCCGCCGACCCGAGCGAGCCGATCGCTTTCAACAGGTGCGGCAGCGAGCGGTGCGATTCGAGGGCGTCTTTCAACCGCGGCACCGAGTCGGCCATGAGCAGTTGATGCTTCAACAGGTGGGCGAGTGCTTCACCCCCGCCGAGGGTGTCGGAATCGGTGTACCGGGCGTCCTCGGCCAGCGACGCGAAGCATTCGGCCGCGACCGCCGGGTGGGTGGGGGCAATTCGGGCCAGCCGGCGGAGGGCGGCCGTGTGTTCCTCGCTCCCGCGTCGCAGGTTCCGCAGGTGCGCCGCGAGCGCTGGCCCGCCGGCCGTGCCGAGTCGCGCCAGCCGCTCGACCGCGAACTCCTGTCGCTCGGAGTCATAGGAGGTGATCAATCTCTGGAGCCAGTCGGGGGAGAACAGGGAGTCGTCGGCGGTTCGCAGGGCTGCGAACAAGGTCGACCGGTCGTCCCCGAACCCGGCGACCAGTTCGTCAAGAACCCATTTCCCCGCGGCGTCGGCGGGCAGGTGGCGGAAGAAGTGCGGCAGGAACGCGGGATCACCTGCCGCGAAGTGGTGAACCAGGTGGGCGTACCCCAGCCTCCAGCGGTGCCAGTCACTCGCCCGCTTCGCCAATTCTTCCGCGATCCGCTGCCGGGTGGGGTCGATGGCGAGTGCGGCGGCGACGATCAACTGGTCTGTGTCCGACACTTCGCCGAGCCGCCGGAACATGGCGGGGAGTGCCGCCGCCGCCGCCGGGCCGAGTTCGCCCAACTGCGGGATGGCAAACCGAACCAATTGCAGAGAGTTCCCCCCGAGCAGGGGTATCAACTGTGCCGCGTCGAACCGCACGTTCGGGGAGTGTTCAAGGGCATCGAGAAGCACGTCTTGCACTTCAGCCGGCGTGTCGGAGGCGTTCAACAGTTCGAACACCCGCCGGGGGTCTGCCGTCATGCTCTCGGCGATGCGGGTGGCGGCGTCCTCGGCATGGCACCTGGGGTGGCGGTGTTCATCCCACTCCCCGTTGAACGTCTCCGCCGCCGACTGCTCGCGGCCGTGCAACGACTCCAGTGCGGGGATGGCGGACACGGCCCCCTGGCCGACCCCCCCCAGGCTGGCGGCGGCGCGGGCGGCCGGGTCGCGGGAGTCGAGTAATGCGATCAGCCGCGGGACGGCCTTCTCGGGGGAGCCACGCCGGGCGAAGCGAACCGCCAGCGGAACCCACAGCGGTGCCCGACTCGTGCCGCTCCACCACACCGCCACGAACAGCACGGCGGCAGAAACCGCCGCCAACGCCGGCGCGACCACCGCCGCCCAAGACACGGTTGCCGCCAGCCCGCTCGTCGCCCGCTCGAAGCGGGCGTAGGCCGACACCGGCGTGTCGGCGGGGATGTCCACCGCCGAGAACAAGCTACCGGCCGTGAACACGGCGTAGAGCACTGCCACTCCCACCGCGGCCCAGATGCCCCCCGCGATCACCCGCGCCACCGGCCCGAGGCACGAGGCGTACTGCCACAAGCGGGCGGCGAAGAAGGCCGGGAAACCGACCGCCCCGCCGACGAGTCCGACGAGGGCGTAGGCGGACAGGCACGACCAGTACAACTCGTGGAAGTCGAAGGGTCGTCCGGAGGAGAGCAGCAGATACCCCGCCACGCCCGGCCCGGCGAGAACCGCCAGTGTGATGGCCACCGGCCCGCCGGCGTAGTTGAACAGTCGCAACAGGTGGAACACACACCCGATGAGCACGAACAGGCCTGCCGTCAGACCCCCCTCCCCCCACCCGAACCCTTCGCACACCCACCCGCCGACCACCGCCAGAAACAGCAAGATGGGGATGTCGTACACGCCAGACAGCGAGCGGATGCGGGCGGCGAGCAGCACCAGCACGCCGATCACCAGCCCGACCTTGCCCACCCACCCGAGGTCGGGCAGGTCGTTGCCGGTCGCCGTCAGCCGTATCAGCAGTTGCCCGCCGAGTACGCCTGCGAGCAGCATGACGGCGAACGCGTGCCCGCATGTTGCCACCCGCACAAGCGGGTCGGTGGTCGGCCCGTTCGCGTGTTCCACCACCTTTCGCAACGCGAATACACACAGCCCCGAAGCGGCGAGCGCCGTGGCGATACACCCGAGGGCGGCCCACGTCAGGCTGCCGGTGGCGGTGGGTGCCTGCACCGCCAGCACCAGACCGACCGGCAGGAGTGCGCCGCCGAGCAGGGCGGTCGCGGTACCTGCCAGCAGCAGCAGGCGGAATTGCGGCCGGGGGTGGCCGTCGAACAGTGGGGCGGTGGGCACGATACGCCTCAATGGGTGTAAACCAGTGGTCTGAGATGTTGAAGCGGTCCGTCACACCCTGACGCCCCGGCGGTTGTCGCCTTCGTTCTGCTCCCGCACGTTGTTCCGCTCGTCCACCACGGCGACGACGAACTTGGCCCACTACGGGCGGGGCGAGAAGTCGGAAAGTTTCTTGTTGTAGATGAGGGTCTCCTTCCCTTCGGACCGTCGGCCGGGTTCGACAGACGCCACGGCAATGCGGCACCGCCCGTCGGCCGAGTCGCTCCAGTAGAAGGTGACGTTCACCGGCAGCGACCGCGCGAGCGGCGGGCGGGCGCTCACCACCAGTTGAATCTGGTAGTTCGAGTTCCGCGGGAAGTAGAGCATCTTGGAGATCGACAGCTCTCCGACGGCGGCGGTCGGCCGCGAGGCGTCGGCGGCCGTGAGGGATTGCGCAGCCATCCCGGTCGTGGTCGGCGGCATCACCGTGACCACCGACGGCACGAAGCGGGCGTCGAGCGATTCGAGGGAGGGGCGGAAGGTGTTGGTGCTCACGGCATAGGTTCCGAGGAGGGAAGGAGACAGGCCGTTCGCCTGCCGAAGGGAGTACGCCCGGGACTGACGCGCGCTTTTTGGCGTCAGTCCCCGGCGTACTCCCTGCACGCGGGACGGGCCACTCGTTCCGAACCCCAGGGAGTGCAATCGTGCCTCGAACTCTTCTGCTTTCGGTACTGTGCGTGGCGGTGTTCGCCTCCGGTTGCTCCGCCCAGTCGCCGGGCCGTCCTTCGGATGGCAAGCCCGGCGGTGGGGAACCAGAGAAGGCCTCACCGGCCTCGCGGCTGCTCGCCTTAGCCGCCGTGGAGTTGAAACGGGATGCGGAATCGGAGGATGGCCGATTCCAGGAGATGCTGGGACTCTTCTTCTCGGAGGACTTCGGCAAGGCCCACGCGGCGGTCGTAAAGTTGGCGGACGACTACCCGAGCCGTCTAATCTACCGCCACTTCCGCATCGCCGTTTCGGCGAAGTACGCCAAGTCGCTCGACTCGAAGGGAAAAGACAAGGACAAGGTCAAGGGCTTGATCGACGTGTCGATCACCGACGCCAAAAAGCTTGTCACCGACCCGGCCCACCAGTATTTCCTGACGGTCGAGTCGACCGTGAAAGGCGATGATGCCAGCGATTTCGCGGCTCTGCTCTGGCTGGCGTATTGGGAACGTCAGGCTGAGAAGCCCTCCAAGGAACTGCTGGCGGCCGCGAAGAAAAACACGGACGCGGCTCTGCTGGCCTACTGCCATCCGTTCTTCCGCGGGAACAAACGGATGCGGGGCATCGTGGAGAGCGTCCTTGGCGATGTATCGAGGGACATCCGCAAGACCGCCGGCCGTATGACGGACGTGCTCGAAAAAGACGTGGAACTGTTGGCCGGTTTGGCTGCCAGCTTGGATCCCGCCGAGTTCCAAAGGAAGTACGGCGGCCAGTTGAAGACCTTGAACGCCCTGATCGCCGACTTAACCCATTACGGCCTGAAAGCGCCCGACGACAAGTGAGCCGCTCGCACCGCCGCCCGGAGGACAACCACCTTCGTGGCATTGTCGCTTTTCCGGCCCGCGTCAGTACACGACGTACTCGATACATACGGGGCGGGTCACCCGTCCTCAGATCACAGGAGAGTTACAAGTGTCTCGATCTTCACTTATGGCTGTTGTGTGTGTGGCCGTGTCCCTCACGGGCTGTTCCGCTCAGCAGCCGACCGGGACGCCACAGCCAGTCGTGCCGCCGGCGACCGAGACGCCGAAGTCCCTCTCCGAACAGGCGGCGGAGTACGAGAAGGCGTGCGAACTCGGCCACCCGCGGTCGTGGTTACTGAAGCACGGGCCGAAGCAAGCGGCCGACTGGAAGGCGAAGGCCGAGAACGGAGACGCGGACGCCGCCCTGCTGTACAGCGCCGCCCTCGACACCGGGGCGGGGGTGCGGCCGAGCCGCCGCGACGGGACCGTCTGGTTGAAGAAGGCGGCCGATGGGAAGCAGCCTTATGCCATGCTGCGTTGGGGCATCGCCCACTACGAGCACCCACCCCGTGTCGGTGTGAACTGGGACCGTGACGCCGGTTTCAAGTGGATCAAGAAAAGCATCGAGGCGGGGTGTCGCGAGGCGAAACGCACCTGGGTCGCGCTCCTCGAAGTGAACTCCGGTCCGGCGTTCCGTGACGCGTTCGAACTGGAAGTGGTCATGAAGGAGTTTGCGGAAGTCGAGTCGAATCGAATGGTCGCAAAGGCCGCAGACACGGCCGACAAGCTCGAAGCGATC
Organism: Planctomycetia bacterium; assembly: GCA_031387445.1. Lineage (GTDB taxonomy): Bacteria > Planctomycetota > Planctomycetia > Gemmatales > Gemmataceae > JALHQU01. Next base: position 9,031 of record JANNDF010000497.1, on the reverse strand, counting down.
AAGCCGGCCGTCGTCAGACTCATGGCGCACACGGTCATTGCGAATCAGTTGAAGTCGAACAGCCCCAAGATGATGCACCACGTCGTCAGATTGCACCAGACCGAGGCTCTCGGGTTCGCAAAAAATGACGAAGCCGTCCGCGGTCTGCTGACGAAAGCCGCGGAGCAACAGAGCACCGATGGTCGCCTGGTTCTTGGCGACGCCTACCTGTTCGGAAAGCACGGTTTCACGCCTGACGCCGCGAAGGCCGCGATGTGGTTCGACCGGGCCATCGCGGTCGGCGGGTGCGACGCGCGGTACGCGGTCGCCAGACTCTACCTGGGCCGACCCGAAGGCATCGACAAGCCGCTGGAGAAGGCACTCCGGCTGCTGGAAGAGTCTGCGGCCGAAGGCGACCTGGAAGCCATCCGCATGCTCGGCAAGGAACACGGGCCGGACGGCCGCCTGAGCGACGACGACGAGAAAGGGATCGGATTTTACAACCAATTGCTGGAGCGTGGAGACACTCCGGGGATTGTGGTGCTCGCCCGTCGGTTGTCCGCGTCGGCGGAGAAGGATCCCCAAGGGCGGGTGCCCCTCTCGGGCAGCTCCAAGTTGAGCGTCACCAAGGCGACACGGGCTGCGGAATCCAATCTGCTACTCTTGGTTGCCGCGAAGAGGGACAACGCGTCAGCGATGATGGACTTGTTCACGCGGTACACCACCGGCAAACATGCGAAGGTGGATGAGGGCATGGGACTGGCCTACCTGCGGTCGGCCGCCGACCTGAAGGACGGGCCTGCGCTCTACCGCCTCGCGGAGGTCTACGCCAAGGGGCAGCACGGTGTGACGAAAGACCCGAAAGAGGCCGTACGGTGCCTGCGTGAGGGGATCGCGGTCGGCTCGCCGGAATGCACCTTCGAACTGGGGTTCGCCACCTTCCGATCCGCCACGGCGCTCGACTTCACCGACGCGAACCTCGGGTACTGGGCGATGCGGCAAGCCGCCGACTGGGGGCACGCGGAGGCTCAGTACCAGGTCGGGCTGTCGCACCTCAAACCGGCCACATCTCGGAGAGAAGATGCCGAGTCGGACGTCGCCGAGTTGCAGAGCCGCCCCACGGGGGAGTTTCGCATCAAGGGATTGTTCGAACCCGACACCGGATCGGTTCGCGGCAAACGGGGCGAAGACCTGAAGGCCGCTCGCGCCTGGCTGGAGTTGGCCGCGAAGCAGGGCCACGCCAAAGCCGAGGCCGCACTGGCGGAGTTGAAGTAGGCCACCCGCGTCAGTGCCCGGCGTACTCCCTCCGGCGGAACTCAACCCGAACCGGAGAACAATCATGGCGAGCGAGAAGGGCGGGTGCGGGGCGGTGGTGGGCGGGGCGGTGGTGGTGATCCTGATCGGCGCGGGGCTGATCGGCAAGGGGCCGGTGCCGTGGCTGAAGGCCCGGTGGGACGCCCAGCAGAGCCAGGCGGCCTACGCCGCCGGCCAGTACGAGGAGGCCCACGCCCTGGCCGTCGTCGCCGCCCGCGACGACCCGAACTACGCCGAGGCCCACTTCCGCAAGGGGATGGCGGACGAGAAGTTGAACGACTCCCCGACGGCGGTCGCGTCGTTCACACGCTGCCTGGAACTGGACGGCGACCGGGCCGACGCCCTCTCGGCCCGCGGCGGCATCTACTCGGCCGCCGGCAACCACGAGAAGGCCATCGCCGACTACGACCGGGCCGTCACCCTCGATCCGGAAAACGCGACGACCCGCAACAACTACGGGTGTGCGCTGAGCAAGGCCGGGCGACACGCTGACGCTCTCGTGCAGGATGACCGGGCGGTCGAACTCAAGCCGGATGTGTCCCGCTACCGGGTGAACCGCGGGTTCACGAAGACGAACCTGGCGCGGTACGACGAGGCGCTCGCGGACTTCGACGAAGGGCTGCGGCTCGACCCGAACTCGGCCCACGGGTATGCCGGGCGTGCCGGGTGTCGGTTCCGCATGAAGCAGACGGCTGAGGCGAAGGCCGACCTGGACGCCGCCCTCGCCCGTGACGCGAACTGCCTGCCCGCCTTGCGGCTCCGGTCCGCGTACCACGAGAGCCGTGGCGAGTACGACCTCGCCTGCCGCGACCTGGTGCGGGTGATCGAGCGAGACCCGGCCGACCCGGCCGAGCAGGTGCGGCTGATGGGGTTGATGTTCAAAGCGGTGCGGTGACTCCTGCACTGTCGTTGGTTGAAAATCGCGTCCACCCGCGTCAGTGCCCGGCGTACTCCCTGTCGGATCGTGCGTCGAAGCAAGATCTTTTTCCCCACTGGAGAACAGGTGATGTCACGAACAACGCTCCTGGCGGCGACGCTGCTGCTCACGATGACGCTGGCGCGAGCCGGAGACGGCATGATCGGCTGCCGGGTGGAGACCGCTTTCACGCTGGAACCGAACTACGACGCCCGCTGGGTCGACATCCGTGTCGGCAGGGAGGCCATCCGTTTCGAACGGAACGAGTGGACGGGCCAGAAGGAGTGTGGGGCCAAGCTGACGGACATCGTTTCGGGGTCGCCTGCCGACCTGGCGGATCTGCGAGCGGGTGACGTGGTCGTACGGGTCAACGATACCGACATCCGCAAGTCCGAAGTGTTCCTGGCAGCCCTGAACTCACGCCGGGCCGGGGACGAGGTGGCCGTCACCGTGATCCGGAACGGCGTGAAGCTGAAGAAGTCCGTCACGCTGGCCACCCGCTCGGATGCCGTTCCAGCCCGGAAGATCGCCCGCACCGCGGAGGAGGCCCGCGAGGAACTGCGTGACCTTCGCGCCAAGTTCTACCCCGAAGCGGAGTCCTTGGCGGATCGCATCGAAGCCATCGACTTCGACTCCTACTCGAACGAGACCGACCGGGCACTCCAGGACGTGAGCAAACTGCCAGCGGTGCGATTCCTCCGATACCCGTTGAGCAGCGGCAAGAGGACTCCGATCACGAACGCCGGCTTCAAGGCGCTCGCCTCCATGACTTCCCTCCGCACGCTGATCCTGGAAGACACCGGCTGGAACGACGACAGCCTGGGTCTCTTGCTCGACAAGTTGACCCTCCATCACCTCGTGCTCAAGAAGACCACTGTGACCGCCGCGATGCTGGAAAAGATCGGCCGGCAGAGCCAACTCGAAGCACTCGTCATCGAAGATTGCAAGGTCGACGACAAGGGCTTGAAGTGCCTGGGCGGACTGAAAAAACTCCGCCACCTCGAACTGCACAAGGCGAACCTGCTCAAGGACAGCTCCTTCCTCGGCAAGCTCGACAAGCTCGAGTACCTCCGCCTCGACGAGTGCCTGTTCGGCAACAAGCAGGCCGCCTGCCTGGCCGAGTTGAAGGAGTTATGCCTGCTGAGCCTGGCGAACACCGAAGTGAGCGACGAGGCCTTAGCTTCACTGGCCGGATTGAGCAAGCTGCTGGTGCTCGACCTGTCGCACACCGGCGAGACGATCCTGCGGTCGGAACTCGAGAAGCGGCAGAAACAAGCTCGGGCCGCGGTTCTGGGCGGCACGGCGTCGGCCCGAGCCAAAGACGATGAGAAGAAGGCCGAGCACGAGAACCCTCTCCTGGAAGAGGAAGCATCTGGGAGACAAGCGGAGTTCCAAGGCTCACGAGGTGTCAGCGACGACAAGACCGTCCGCTTGCACGTCACCGCACCGACGCTGGGCGAACAGCTGGCCAAGTTGAGGGAACTGCGTGTGCTCAAGCTTTCCGGACAGCGGTATCCGGGTGGCGAAGTCCGCGACCTCGCCAAGGTCTGGCCGAGTGCCACGATCATCACGGCGGACAAAACCATCCAGCCCCCCCAAATCCGTCGATAGTTGAAGACGAGCTCCTTCCGCCACAGGTCGGTGTCCTGGCTCGTCGACGATTTCGGCACCGGCCGCGACCTCGGTCACCGTCGATTGCGCCTGCCGTCGGTCGGTGGAGGGCCAGCACATCAGCCTGGGGAGTGAAGGCTTGACGACGTGCGACGCAGGGCGGAAGTTATCCCGACTCACCCGTCGGGACGCCCCCCCCTGTTCCCCTCCACCCACTGGTCGGTCTTGTTGCTCGCCGACGGTGTCGGCACCCCCGCCCTGGATTGGGCGGCGTTCGCCCGCGCCTACCAGCGGCCGGTCGAGGGCTGGTTCGTCAGCCGGGGGGTGCAGGCGGCGGACGCGTCCGACCTGACCCAGCGGTTCCTCGTCCGTCTGCACGCCAGCTTCCCCACCTACCGGCGGGAGCACGGCGACTTCCGCCCGTGGCTGGTGGTGGTGCTGACGAACCTGCTGCACACGTTCCACCGGGAGCAGCAGCGGCGGCCGGACCGGGCGACGGGCGGGCCGGATGGGTGGGACCGACTCGCCGCCCCCGAGTCCGCCGACGACCTGCTCTCGGCCGTACAGTCGGCCGGGCAACGGTGGATGGCGGCAGCGATGGCCGCGGTCGAGGCGAAGGTGCAGCCGAACACCTGGCGGGCGTTCGTCGCGCACGCGGTGAACGGCCAGCCCGCCCCCGAGGTGGCCGCCGCACTGGGCATGACCGTCACCGCCGTCCACACCGCCCGCTACCGCACACTCAAATTGGTTCAGGCCGAGTACCTGCGGATCGCGGCCGAACTCACCGAGTGACCTCATGCCCGACACGCCCTGCCCGACGGACGACACCTTCCGCGAGTTGCTCGAGGGCACGCTCGACCCGCTGGCCGCTTCCACCCTCGACGAACACGTGACGGCTTGCCCGGAGTGCGAGCGGCGGCTGGCGGGCATCCAGCCGTCCGCGGCCGGGTTCGTCGTCTGGCAGGGTATGCTGGACGCCCCGCCTGACGGGGGGCTGACGCGGGTCGTCGAGCTGACGCCCGAAACGCCCACGGGCATCCGGCGGTTCGGCAAGTACCAGATCGAGGGCGAACTCGGTCGCGGCGGGATGGGGGTGGTGTACCGCGCGCTCGACACCCGCCTGCAACGCCCGGTCGCCCTCAAGGTGATGCTCCAATCGGTGACCGCGTCCGCGGCCGCCCGCGAGCGGTTCGTCCAGGAGGCGCGGTCCGCCGCCGCCATCCGCTCGGAACACGTCGTCACCACTTTCGAGGCGGACGAGATCGCCGGCACGTCGTACATCGCGTTCGAGCTGCTGCAAGGCCGATCGCTCGCTGTGGTGTTGGCGGCCGACCCGCGGCCGCCGCTCGCGGAGGTCGTCCGCGTGCTCTCCCACGTCGCCCGCGGCCTGGACGCCGCCCACCGGCTCGGGTTCGTCCACCGCGACATCAAGCCGAGCAACCTGTGGGTATGCGAACCGGACGGCCCGGTCAAGGTCCTCGACTTCGGTCTGACCCGCCCGCCGCGGTCGGCCGACGGGCTGACCGGCGCAGGGGTGGTGTTGGGTACGCCCGGCTACCTCGCCCCGGAGCAGGCCCGCGGCGAGCCGACCGACGCCCGCGCCGACCTGTTCAGCCTCGGGGTGACCGCGTACCAGATGCTCACGGGGAGAATGCCGTTCCCTGGGGAAACGGCCGCCGCGATGCTTATGGCATTGGCCCACGCAAATCCAGCCCCGGTCCACGACCACCGGCCCGACTGCCCGCCCGCCCTGGCGACCCTCGTTCACGCGATTCTTTCGAACGACCCGGCCGGCCGGCCGGCGACGGCGGCCGAGGTGGCCGACCGGCTGGACGTGATGAGCCGTCGGCTCGACCTGATGCGACCGATCCCACACCGCTCGCGCCGATGGAAGTGGCCGGCGGTCGGCGTGGCCGCGGCCGTGATCCTTGCTGTGCTCGTGTTCGTGCTGATGACGCAGCGGCCGAACCCCACGCTTCCCACCGATCCGACGACAACCGAGGGGACACCGCCGGCCGCCGTGCCCGCGGCCGAGGCACGGTACATCCTGGACGCGGACGACAACGCCCTGACCGCGTGGGCCGCCGGGCTGCCGAAGGGGTTCCGCATCACACGACTGAGCCGACGCACCGGCACCGCCGAGCGGCGGTACGAGGCCGTCGCCCACATCGACCCGGCCGGGATGCCGTGGAAGTTGATGCCGTACCGCACGTTCGAGGAGGAGAAACTGGCCGGGAAGGGCGGGCTGGAGCCGGCAGGGCTGGCGGTCGATGTCGGTGGCGGCCGGCGGCTCGTCGCTAACCCCCGTGCCGGCCTGTGGTTCTTGGGGACGGGCCGCGACGGCATGGCACGGTTCGCCGAGGACATGCGGGCCGAGGGTGCTGCCCCCACCTCGTTCTCCGGGGTCGGGGCGGATTACTTTGACATCCACGCGGAGTCGGATCCGGAAGGGCGGGAGTGGTCGCTCGTGTACCGGCACGGCGATTTCGCCCTCGCGAGTTATCTGGCCGCGCTGAAGCAGGTGAAACAGTCTCGGGTGATGTTGGCCGCCGGCCACGTCGAGGCGGGCTTCCTCAGCTACGACCTGGTCGTCGGCACACTGCTGCCCGGTGAAGCGTGGGAGTACCGCACCGGGGTGACGGCAGACGAACTGCGGCACGCGGACGACGAGTTCCGCAAACGGGGCTACCGGCTGGACACGCTGACCAGCAAGGCGACCGCCGAGGGGCCGCGGTACAACGGCACGTGGCTGCTCGAGCCGCCGGCCGCGGAGTTGACCGCTGCCGGGGCCGCAGCGATGACCCGGCTGCACGCGCGGGGCTACGCCTTCACCTACCTCCGTGACGGCGTCCGAGTGTCCACATCTCCAAATCCAACGCCGTTCACCCCCGGACCGATCGAAGTCCAATTCGTGCAGTTCCCCTGGCAGACGCCTGCGACCGACGCCGACCTGGCCGACTTGGCACGACTGCCGCCAACCCGCGGTCTCGTCATGTTCCACCAGACCGACCCGCCGGGTGGGGTGGGCGCACTCGTCGCCCGGTCGCCGTTCGCCTCTGCCCGGTTCGTGTCTTGGAGCGGCGGTCGGCTGACCGTCCCGTTGGCCGACGCCCTGGCGGCCATGCCACGACTGACCGTCCTCGGACTCGTCGGTGCGGAACTGACCACCGCCGAACTGAGCCGGCTGTCGGCTTGCCGGTTGCGAGCGCTGCACTTGAGCCGCACGACGGGCCTCACACCGGCCGCCGCACCGGCGTTGGCCAAGTTCCCCTGGCTGACAGACCTGTCACTCGACGGGACAGTGATCGGCGAAGAGTCGCTTCCCGATCTGGCCTTCCTGCGGCAACTCGCCCGCCTCAAGTTCGGCGGCACCCGCTCGCCAATCACGGACCGCACGGCCGCTGTCGCGGGAGCCTCTTGGCCATTGTTGGTCTCGCTCACTCTCCACAACGCGAGACTGACTGTTGATGGCGCGCCATCGCTGGCCAAGTGCCCCCGGCTTCACACACTGGCTCTCATGGCCGGGTCGGTGGCAAGAGCAGATCTCCTGACCGGGTTGTGCAAACTGTCGACCATCAGAACCCTGTCTCTCGACGGCGCGCGACCACTGGAGAACGACGCATGGGCCGTGCTGGCCAAGTTCAAGCAGTTGGAGACTCTGACACTGCCCAAGGGGACGCCGGAAACCGAACGCAAGAAGTTGGAGGATGCACTCCCCAAGTGCAAGGTGCTCATCGGCAAGATGGCGTCCGAGTAGACCGACATGATGGAGTTCTCCCTGGGGAAAACTCACAGACTACCCGACCCCGCCAGGCGTCAATTCACCGGACATGTACGGTACACGACGTGGCCGGCGTGGGTTGGCCGCGAGGGCGAACCCACGCCGGCCAATGCGGCCACGGATGGGTCGCGGCGACAGGGTCCTGCATGTCACCGCCAGTCGAATCCCATTAGCCACGACCCCTCGGCCTTGTGGACCTCCTTCTCGTTCTTGCCGTCCGGGTCGGCGACCATCACCCGGAACGAGTCTTTCGCAGGTGGGGCTCCGGGTTGCTGCGGCAGCGACTTGGTCTCCACATAGGCGATCTGCTTTCCGTCCGGCGACCATGCGTACCCGCCCACCCTCCACTCGGGCTTCTCGCCGTACTCCTTCACCACCGTCTGCTTCTTCGTCGTCAGGTCGATCACTAACAGGTTGTTGAATTTGAAATCGGCGGTATTGAAGCTGCCGTTACCGACCGCAGTGTACGACCCGTAGTGAACTACCTTGCAGAGCAACCGCTTGCCGTCCGGTGAGAACTGTGGGTGAAGGTTCTTGAAGTCCTGGTTGAGTTCGAGCAGGGGGGTGGGCTTGTCGTCTCCCATGGTCCACAGGTGGGCGTGTTGGTGCCACTCGGTGGGGGTCATTTTCCACTCGTCCACCACCGCCGTCTTCCCGTCCGGGCTGACGGCTCGCACGACGAAGTCGGTGGGCACTTTCAATGGTGTCCGTTTGTCGGTCGCGAGGTCGTACACCCAGTCGCCCCACTTCCCTTTCTCCCCGCCGTCCGTCCCGGTCTCGTTCCCGCGGATGTACACCTTGTCCGCACCCATCCAGTGGAACCTGTTCAGGTGGACGGCGGGGTGCTCCTTCGTCTCCTTTTTCCCGTCCAAGTCGAGGACGTGGAGGGTGGATCGCTGGTCCTTCACCCCCGCCCGCGCGAACGCCACCCGCTTGCCATCCGGCGACATCTGAGCGTTCCCCCATCCGACCATGACCGTCACTTTCGGGATCCGGTCCGGCGACTCCAGTTCGGTGCCATCCGCCTTCAGGAGGAGCGGTTTCTCGTCCAGCCAGAAGAGGATTCGCCCCTCCTTCAGCTCGGCCTTCGGCACCGGGGCCTTGACCTGGTACTGCTCGCGGGGGGACTCGGGCGGGGCGGTCGCAAGTGAACCGGTAGTGACGGCCAGTACCGCCAACACCGCCAGGGCACTGGCAGTGGTCAGTTTCAGTTTGCTCAGGAACATGGTTCGGATGGCTCCGTCGGAGAGGGTGGAAACGGTTCGTGACGCGGTCGCTGAGACAGTCGGGGCGGCGTCGGCGGAAGCCAGTACGAGCGCGAACACCGCGGTGAGAACAATCCCTCGGCCCTGCAATCGGGCGGCAAGCGTCTTGCGAGCGGATGCCAGCCGGCTGCTCAGGGTGCCCTCGGCAATGCCGAGCCGCCTGGC
>JANNDF010000492.1:0-4002 GCA_031387445.1 Planctomycetia bacterium | reverse complement strand
CCGTCCACACCGGCGAGCGGCCGAGGCGCGGGCCCCTCGGCCGCCCGGGGACCCGCGCCTCGTCGTCGCACGGCCCGGGCCGTTCTCGCAACGACGGCGAGGCCGGGCGGCGAGGCGCTCACCCGACTCGGGCGAGCCGCTCGCTCCGGGCCGCCCGACCGGCCCGGAGGTTCGCCGTCTCCGCGGTCCGCCTGGTGGCAACCGAGGTCGCCCGACCGGGACCACATGGGTCACCGCGGGACCGGGGTTCCAGACCCCGGTCGCGGGCCTCCTCGCAGCCTTTCGCCCCCTCGACCGCTACCTCTTCGACCGCCTGGACTCCCGGCAGGACCTGAAAAAAGCCCACAAACGCAGTCACTACAAGGGATTGTGAGGACGGACAGGGCCACACCCCTCTCGCGTGTATTGTATTTTGGCTGGGCTGCGCCAGTACTATTTAGTGAACAAACGCATCCTGGCCAGGCCGACGGTCCCCAGGGGCGGTCGTCAACACCCGAGGGACAGGCATGGCCACGCGCGGGCGGAAGTCGAAACTCACGGCGGAAACCGCACTGGGGATCGTCGATCTGGTCCGGAAAGGGATGGACCTGTCCCGGGCGGCGAAGCAGTTCCACCTCGCCCCGCGGACCGTCTGGAACTGGATGACAATCGGCCGGAAGCAGAAGCGGGGGCGGCACGCCGACCTCGTCCGCGCGGTGGAGCAGGCCGAAGCCCAGTTCATCGGGGCCCAACTGGCGAAGGTGGTACGGGCGGCCACCCCCATCCCCCAGGTGGTGCGGAAGACGACCTGTCACAAGGACGGCTCGGAGACGACGGTCGTGACCGAGCGGCTGGCGTCCGACTGGAAGGCGGCCCGCTGGCTGCTCGAGGCGAAGGCACCGGAGGAATTCGGCGGGAGCCGCCACGAGTTGCTGCGGGTCAAGAAGGAGTTGGAAGAGTGCAGGCAGCTGATCCGCCAGATCGCGGAAGGGGACAACCCCGAACTCCTCGCCGTGCTCGACCGCCGGGCGGGCGGCGGGCGGGCCCGGTCCCCTTCGGGCCGGTTCGCCCCCAAAACTCCCCCATCGCTGCCCGGCCCCCAACCGGCCTCACCCGCCCTGCCCGCCGGCAACGACCTGCGCGGCGGGTGAACGGTGGCGGGCGGGCCGCGGGCCCCCGCCTTCGGCCTGACAGTCCGTCACGTCTCCGGGGTTGACGTGATCGGGGGTACTCGTTCGGCGGTGCCTTTACCGGAGGGCAGGGTCCGCCGATGCTTCCCCCACCCGACCAACTCGCCCAGTCCCTCTTCCCCGACCTCGACCTGGACGACGTGCGACGCGAGCGTCGGTTCGCTCATCTTCGGAGGCCTCGTGGCTGAGCTATTGAGGAGTACCACGAGGCGCAGAAGACGGGTGGTGGTCGAGGGGTGGTGATTCGCAGCGAATCGGGAAACGCGTTCACCCGCGACACGATCCGCCGCTGCTCGGCCAGCGTGGGAAGGGCAATCGGCGTTGCCAGGAACGTGTCTTCCTTCAGCCGCACGCGGTTGGTCGTGCCTTCGCTCGCGGCCTTGCAGAGGCCAACGAAAATGGCGGTGCGACCGAGCCATCCGAGGAACCGCGGCTCAAGCCGCTCGGTGTTCAGATCGAACAGCGGGAAGTCATTGCTGACAACCGCCCCGGCGAGATCGGGCGGGATGAGGCCGAACGCCCCGTTGCGGGCGTCGATGCGGGACAGGATGAACTGGTTCGGTGTGCAACGGTGTCGCTCGGCGGACGCGATCTCCGCCCCCAACACCTCCCGCCGGGGCGTCACGCCTTTGCCCCACAGCCTCACCGTCACTCCCCGGTAGTTCGCTTGCGGGTCGAGCGTGATGCGCTCGGTGGAGCGGGTCAGCACCTCCCCCAGTGGCACGCCGGGCCAGTCGGCGGGCATGGGCGGCCCTTCACCAGAGGCGGCGGACGGGGTACGGGTCGAAGGCGGTGTCGATGCTGACGACGGCGATGTCTTCCACCATCGCCTGGGCGATCATGAGGCGGTCGAACGGGTCGTTGTGGTGGCGGTCCAACGTGGTCAACGGTTCGACGTGTCTCGGCTCGATGGGGAGGATGGTGAACCCGGTGTCGTGAATCGCTTCCCGGATGAACAGCGGGAACGGCACCGTGAGCGTGTACTTCTTCGTACACACCTTGATGGCGATTTCCCAATAGCTCGCCGGGCTGACGAACACCCGGTTGGCCGGATCGCTGACGAGGGCGCGGGCGTTGGCGGAGAGTTGCGGGTCGTCCAGGTAGTACCAGAGCAACGTGTGGGTGTCGATCAGCAAGTCCATCACACGTACTCCGCGAAGTCCGTCAAGTGGTCGTCGTCGTCGGAGTGGATGACGAGCTTGCCCTTCCCACGCCCCGGCGTGCGGGGTGTGGGCGGCACCTCCGGGGTCAGCCGGGCGACCGGCTTGCCGTCACGGGTGATGACCACATCTTCACCCGGCGTGAGTTTGTCGAGCAGTTCGGGCAGGTGCGACTGCACCTCTTCCATCGTCGCGGTGTGCATGGCGTGTCCTCCACCGGAATGATACCCGCTCCGGTCACTCGGTTCATGGCTTCTGGGCCAGTAGCGCCTTGATCTCGCGGACGAGGGCGGCGATCTTCGTCTCCTTCGCCAGGATGCTGACCACCAGTTGCTCGGGCGGCAGGTGTTCGGCGTCCGGCTTGGCGTTCGGGTCCTTGCGGTCCAGGTTGCACCCGCCGTCGATCAACTCCTTCGCGCTCACCTTCCACGCCCGCTCGGTCTCCGCCCGCTCGTTCCACCACGCCAGGCAGTCAGCGAACTCCTCGAACTGCATGGGGGCCGTCTTGGTGCAGTTCTTCCTCCCGGCCGGCAGCGGCTGCTCGTAGTACCAGACGTGTTCGGTCGGGCCGGAGCGGTCGAAGAAGAGCAGGTTCGTCGGGATGCTGGTGTACGGGGCGAACACGCCGTTCGGCAGGCGGACGACGGTGTGCAGGTGGAACTGCGTGAGCAACTCGTGCCTGATCCGCCCGCACACCCCGTCGCCGAACAGGGTGCCGTTCGGCACCACCGCCGCGGCCCGGCCGGGGGTCGGCTGGCGGCGGAGCAGCCGCATGACGAGTTGCAGGAACAGCAGCGCGGTTTCGCTCGTCTGCTTGTCGGCCGCGAAGTTGTTCTGGATGCCCTTCTCTTCCTCCCCGCCGAACGGCGGGTTGGTCAGGATGTACCTGTCCGGCGAATCACGTCGGGGTACGTGACGGGGTTCGGCCCTGTGTTTTCCAGTGCGGCGTGAGGGCGTGATGTCGGCGGAGGAGGGAGCCGGGGGTGGTCAGGCGGCGGACGCGGGTCGGGACGTGCTGGCGCGGGTCCGCCGCCGCCAGCGGTCGGGAAGCCAGTCGAGCAACGGCTCGGCGGTCGGGTGCTCGCCCGGGGCGAACAGGCCGGGCAGCGTGTCCCTCAGGTACGCGAACGGGTCAATCCCCAGGGGCTTGCAGGTGCCGACGACCGAGTACAGGGTGGCCGCCGTGCGGCCGCCCGCTTCGCTGCCGAACACGCCCCAGTTGTTCCGTCCGAGGGCGACCGCCCGCAGCGTCCGCTCGTCCAGGTTGTTGACGATCCCAGCAGACTGCCGACGATCCTTCGGATTCCGGCGTTCGGATCACCCATCCGTTCCACCCCTTGCGGGGTCAGCGCTTCCCGCTGCTCAATCGCGGGACCTGCGAAGGCGTCGAGTGGGTGTTGCTACAACTCCCCGACGGACCCGTGCTCCGCATCCCCATCGAGTGGACGCACCTGAGCATCCCGGACCCGTATCACCTGGCCGGGCGGGGCCGAGCGCCCTTCCGTGTCCCTGACCTCCTCGCGATGCGAACGCTCATCGACGCACTCCGCCAGGAGGCGCGCCGATGAACGGGGTCACGTGTGCACAACGAATTCTGCCCGGTGGTCCACGGAATTGTGCCGGAGGACACGTTTCGTCTGCCGGCCCCCCGCGACTCGTTGTTGCCGCTTCTC
>JANNDF010000674.1:0-3373 GCA_031387445.1 Planctomycetia bacterium | reverse complement strand
CGAGATCAAGAAGGCCGGTCAGGTGCGGCGGGCGCAGCTGTACTACATCCGCGACCGGGAGGGCAAGGCCGCCCGCTTGCTGACGCCACCCTCGGCTGCCTGCTGCTCTTTCGCGGCGGCGGCCTTCACGGCGGCCGTTTCGGTCGCCGCCTTCAGGTTGGCCGCCTCCAGCAACTTCTGCCGCTTGGCGTCCTGGCGGATGCGGACGGCCTTGCCCACCCGGTCGCGGATGTAGTACAGCTTCGCCCGCCGCACCTGACCGGCCTTCTTGATCTCGATCTTGGCGATCCGCGGGGAGTGAACGAGGAAGATCCGCTCCACCCCTTCGCCCTGCACGATCTTGCGGATCACCATCATTTCCTTCACGCCGGCCCCGTTCCGGGCGATCACGTCGCCTTCGAACGTCTGGATCCGCTCTTTCTGCCCGTCGAGGAGTTTCTGGTGGACGATGATCGTGTCGCCCACTTGGAAGTCCGGCACGTCGGACTTCTTGTGCTTGTCTTCGACGGCCTGGAGGAATTTGCTTTGCATGGGTTTAATCCTCTCCGCCCCCGGCGGGAGGCGTCATCGTTTGCGTTGATTCTGTTCCCACCCGCCGACCTTGCGATCGGGGTTCGCCCGAACCACCCCCAACATCACTGCCGGGGTTCACCGAGCTGGCTCCGCCTGTCCGACTGTTCCTGCCGCCACTTGGCGATCGCCTGGTGGTTGCCGCCGAGCAGCACGTCCGGCACGTCGAGTCCGCGGTAGCTCCGCGGGCGGGTGTACTGCGGGTATTCCAGCCGGCCGGGTTCGCTGTGGCTCTCGTCGGCCGCCGACTCCTGATCGCCCAGCACGCCGGGGATCAGGCGGATCACGGTGTCGATGACCGTCATGGCGGGCACTTCGCCGCCGTTGCACACGAAATCGCCGACCGAAATCTCGAGCGGGTTCAGCACCTGCCGGATGCGGTCGTCGAACCCCTCGTACCGCCCGCAGAGCAAGATCAGCCGCGGGTGTTCGGCCAGTTCCGCCACCACCCGTTGCGTCAACCGCCGGCCGGCGGGGGTCATCATCACCACCGTGCCGGGCTGTTCGTCCTTCGCCCGCACCGCCTCAACGCAATCGATCACCGGCTGCGGCATGAGCACCATTCCGGGTCCGCCGCCGAACGGCCGGTCGTCCACCCGGGTGTGCTTGTCCTGCGTCCAGTCGCGGAAGTTCCACAGGTGGACTTGCACCAGCCCGGCCTGAATCGCCAGCTTGAGCAGGCTTTGCGACACGTACCCGCTGAACATCTCCGGGAAGAGCGTCAGCACGTCGAACCGGGTGGTGCGGCGGGTTGGCGTGTCCATCGCGGGTTACTTCGCGGCTTCCGTCGGCTTGGCCGCGGCCTTCTCGGCCTCCAGCTTCTCGAACTTGGTCAGGTAGTTCTTGAAGACGGCGGCGCAGTGTTCGGACGGTTTGGCACCGACACTCAGCCAGTACTTCACACGAGAGGCCACCAGCGACACCACTTTCCCCTGGTCCGGCTGGTGCGGGTCGTAGGTGCCCAACTCCTCGATCGCCTTGCCGTCGCGCGGCTGGCGGTGGTCGATGGCCACAATGCGGTAGTAGTGACGGTGGGTCCGACCCATCTGTTTCATCCGAATGCGCACGGCCACGGTCCGAACCCTCTGCCCTTATCGGATTTTCAGGAAGCGTGAATCTTAGCGGCGTCATTCCCCGTCGGCTACTGGACTCACGGAAAAATCGATCCGGACACGGATGACACGGAAGAAGGCAGGGATGCAGAGGATCAGAACAAGAATTGTCCGATCCTCTGCATCCCTGCCTTCTTCCGTGTCCGTCTTGTTGAACCGGCGGACGAGATCACTTCTTCTTTTTCTTCTTCTTCCGCTCGTCGGCCCGCTCCTTGGCCGTCTTCTTCTTCCCGGTGTCGCCCTTCGTCTTCAGTTGATTCATGCCGCCGGGCATGAACGCCCCGGCCTTGCCCAGCCCGGTCATCATCTGCATCCGCTGCCACAGGCTCATGCTCGCCATCTGCTTCATCAACGACCGCACCTGCTCGAACTGCTTGAGGAACTGGTTCACCTCGTGCGGTTGCACCCCCGCCCCGGTCGCGATCCGCCGCCGCCGCGGCGTGTCGATCATGTCCGGGTTGTTCCGCTCCCGCTTCGTCATGCTGTCGATCATCCCCTGCACCCGCTTCACCGCCGCTTCCGGGTCTTCCCCTTCTGGGATCATCTCGCTCATCCCCGGCATCCGCCCGATCAGGTCTTTCATCATGCCCGGCTGGGCGATCATCTCGAACTGCTTGCGGAAGTCCATCAGGGTGAACTGCCCCTTCTCCAGCTTCGCCTGCTGCTCCTCCAGATCCTCTTTCGAGATGTTCTTCTGCATCTCGGCGATCTTCTCGACCACCCCCATCATGTCGCCCTGACCCAGAATCCGCTGGGCCATCCGCTCCGGGTGGAACTCTTCGAGCTTGTCGAGCTTCTCGCCCACGCCGATGAACTTGATCGGCACGCCGGTGATGTGCTTGATGCTCAGGGCTGCCCCGCCGCGGGCGTCGCCGTCCAGCTTCGTCAGGATGCAGGCGTTCAACTCCAGGGCGTCGTGGAACGCCTTGGCGACGTTCACCGCTTCCTGGCCGATCATCGCATCGACTACCAGGTACGCTTCGTCCGGCTTGCACAGCTTGTCGATCCGTTTCAGCTCGTCCATCAGCTCGTCGTCGATCTGCAACCGCCCGGCGGTGTCGAGGATGACCGTGTCGCAGAGCTGCTTCTTCGCTTCCTTCACCGCGTTCTGGCACACGCTGACGGGGTCGGTCGCCTCGCTGTAAACGGGCACGCCGATCTGCTCGCCGAGCACTTTCAGTTGCTCGACGGCACCGGGGCGCTTCAAGTCGGCGGCGGCGAGGAACGGCTTGCGGCCGCGGCTTTTCAGCGTGAGCGCGAGCTTGGCGGCGGTGGTGGTTTTCCCCGCCCCTTGCAGCCCGCACAGCATGAGCACCACCGGCCGGTCCGACTTCTGCGGGATCTTGTGATCGACCGGCCCCATGAGCTGGCACAGTTCGTCGTACACGATCTTGATGATCTGCTGCGACGGGTCCACCCGCTCCAACACGTTCTGCCCGATCGCCTGCTCTTCCACCTTGGCAATGAACTGGGTGGCGACGTTCAGGTTCACGTCCGCTTCGAGCAGTGCCCGGCGAACTTCCCGTAGCCCCTCCCGCATGTTGTCGGCGGTCAACTTCCCGGCGCTCAGCTTCTTCAGCTTCTTGAACGCTTCGGACAGCCCTTTCGTGATCCCTTCGAACATGCGGCACCGTGGCGAATCATTGGAGCGAACGCTGATGGGTTACTATAAGGGGCGGGGTTGCTTGGTG
>JANNDF010000461.1:0-6733 GCA_031387445.1 Planctomycetia bacterium | reverse complement strand
CGTGAGGCCGCTGTTCAGGAGAAAGAACAGTGGCCTCACGGCCGCCGCTCGCCCGAACGCTTCACCCCACCCGCGGGGATCGACCGGGCGCCTGCTGTTGGCGGCCGGCGTTGACCTTGTGCATCACCAGATCCACGACCTGTTCGAGCAGCCCGACGAACTCGGTGGACATGATCATCTTCACTTGAAGCAGCAGTTCCCGCCGCCGCTCGACGTTCTCCACACACTGTTCCACGCCCAGCCGCTCCATCGCGCCACCCGGCTGCTGCATGGCCAGCAGTTCGGCAATCTCGTCCGAGCGGAACTCGTCCGCCCGCTCCGGGTTTCGCTCCAACCAGGCGACGAACTCGGGCAAGGTGGCGGACGTGCGGAGTTGTTTCCGCGCTTCCTCGTCGGCCGGCGGGCGGCCGTGCATCCGCGGCAGCAGGCGCTCCAACGGGAGGGTGCGCAGCTCGTTCACCGTCAGCCCGAGGGCCTCGGCACAACTACGGACGGTGGCATTGCGGAGCCGCCGCTGCGGGCCGGCATGAAGGATCTGACGAACCGTGTGGCGGTTCAGCCGGCAGGCCTTGGCGAACACTTCCTGGTTCCACCCCCGCTCCTCGACCAGTTTGGCGATTTTCCTGGCGAGGTCTTCATTCCCGCTTCCTTCCGAGGTGGCGGCAGGGGCAGACATCGGGCACCCGGAGGCGGTCAGTTGTCTGGGATCGGCACACGTGTTGGAATCCTACCATCGCGCCGCGTGTCATCCAGACCGGCTCACGCATTTCCCGACAGGACGAACGCGGGGTGTCGGACAAACCCGAACGGGCCGCCCGACACCCCAACGATGTCTCAACTTGTCACTCAATACTTGCCGCTCGTACCGCCGAGGGTCGGAACCCGCGGCACTTCGACCACTGGCACCGACAACGGGGGCGCCTGGATGGACAATTCCTTCTTGGGTTCGTCCTTCTTCGGCGCGTCCTTCTTCGGTTCAGTGGTCGGCGCCGGCATCTTGTCTGGCGGGGCAGTCGGACCAACAACGGGCGGGGCGGTCAGCACGGTGCCGAAACCGCTGGTGCAGCCGCCGACCGGCAGGGCGGCCACACTGCTCCCGCAGCAGGCCGAGGCGAGTGGGGCTGCGACCGCGTCGCACGACCGCCCGCCGGCGAACCGCGCCCGCAGGCGTGCGAGCAGCCCGACACGCTCGCACGGGTCTTTACAACTCGTGGTGAACCCGGTGAACACCGGCTGCCCGCACGAAATCGGAGCAGGGGCGCACGCCACTGCCACTGGGGCACACGCGACGACCGGAGCCGGCGCACACGCCGGGGCGCAGGCGTTGTTGTTTCCGAACAACCGCGGGCGGGCCGACCATTTCGCCCGCAAGCGGTCGAACAGTCCGACACGCGGGGCACACGGGTCGCAGGCGGACACCGGCACGGCCCACACGGCGACGGCAGGGGCACCACACCCACCACATCCGGCACCGCCGTGGACGACCGGACCTGCCACCACGGGAGCGGCAACCGGCGCGGCCACGACCGGAGCGGGCGGCGGGTTGTCGGCACCTAACGCGACGGCCGCGCTGAGGAAGAGAAACGAAGCGTTCATGTGTGACTGACTCCTGAAAGGACTGGTGCGGCGTCTGGGTGAGGGGACAGTCAGAGTGACCACACACCGGCCGACCGTGAGAAGTCCGAATCGGGCGCCCCACCAGAACGAACAACAGTCGCCTGGCGGGTTCGGAGTTGGTCGGTAGATCGACACCACCGCCGGAATGCAATCACCGTCGGGAGTGAATTCTCGGCATTTGCACTCGCCTCGGGTGGTGCCGTGCCGGACGTGTCAGACCGGGCGGGTGTTCGTGGAATGCAGGTCGTGCACGGGATGCGTGCTGGCGGGATTCGTCCACCACCCACGCGAAGGGTCAGTGCTGAAAGGGCTCCGGCGTTCCGCCGATTGACCTTGTGGCAAGCGGGCCGAACGGTGAATCTGGCCGTCATCCCTTCCGACGAGAGTTGCCGTGCCGACCCGAAAACAGTGGCGGTTGCACCCGACCGACTCCCCCGCCGCCCGCCGCCTCGCCGCGGCGCTCGAGACGAACGAAGTCGTTGCTCAGTTGTTGCTCAACCGCGGCGTGTCCGATCCCTTTGCCGCCAAACTGTTCTTGCAATCGCCCATGTCCGGCCTCCACTCGCCCTCCCTCTTGCCCGGTGTCGAGGCGGCGGTAGATCGGCTCACAACGGCAATTCAATCCGGCGAGCGGGTGTGCATCTACGGCGACTACGACGTGGACGGCACCACCGGCACTGCCATCCTGTTCGCCCTCCTCGGCAAACTCCGCGGGAACGTCACCTTCCACATCCCGATGCGGTTGGAAGACGGGTACGGGCTGAGCGGCGACGCCATTCGCAAGCTGGCCGAAGAAGGGGTGAAGGTCCTCGTTACGGTCGATTGCGGAATCACCGCGGTGGCGGAAGCGAACCTCGCGCGAGAACTCGGCATCGACCTGATCGTCACCGACCACCACGAGATGCGGGAAACACTGCCCGCGGCCATCCTCGTTCACCCGCGGCTGCCGGGGTCGGCGTACCCGTTCGGCGGAATCTCCGGCTCGTGCGTGGCGTTCAAGCTGGCGTGGGCGGTGGCTCAACGGGCGAACGGCGGGGCGCGGGTGGCGGACGACTTGCGCGAGTTCCTGCTCGACGCGATGGGGCTGGCCGCGCTCGGGCTGGTGGCCGACGTAGTTCCGCTCCGCGACGAGAACCGCGTGTTCACCCGCCACGGGCTGAAGCGACTCGTGACGAAACCGTCGGTCGGGCTGCGGGCACTGTTCGACGAGGCGAAGTTGACCGACAAGCTGAGTTCCGAAGACGTCAGCTTCAAACTCGGCCCGCGGATCAACGCTGCCGGTCGGCTCGGGTGTGCCCGGCTGGTGGTCGAGTTGCTCACCACCACCAACCCGCGCCGGGCGAACGAAATCGCCGCGTTCCTCGAAGGGCAAAACACCCAGCGGCAGACCTACGAACGCAAGGCGACGGCCCAGGCGAAGGAGATGATCGAGCAGAACGGCTGGGCCGACGCGCCCGCGCTGGTCCTGGGGTACGCCGCGACCGAGTGGCATCAGGGCGTCGTCGGTATCGTCGCCGGTCGGTTGGCCGAGCAGTTCGGCAAACCGACGCTCGTGGTGGCGATGAAGGAGAACGACGAGCCGAGTACGGGGTCGGGACGGTCGGTAACCGGATTCGAGTTGCACAAGGCGGTGGCGGCGTGTGCCGACTTGCTCGAAGGGCACGGGGGGCACGCGGCGGCGGTCGGGGTGCGGGTGAAGCCGTCCAACCTGGACGCCCTCCGCGAGCGATTCTGCGAGTATGTCCTCCGCACCTTTCCCGACGGCCCGCCCCCGCCGCAACTGCTACTCGACGCCGAGGTGCCGCTCGCCTCACTGTCGTTCAAATTGCTCGGAGACATTGACAAGCTCGAACCCTACGGCCAGGACAACCCCCGCCCGCGGTTCCTGGCGACCGACTTGCAAATCGAGGGCACCCCGCGGCGGATCGGCCAGGGCGAGCGACACCTGAGCTTCCGCGTGCGACAGGGCGGTACGGCGATGCGGGCGGTGGCGTGGGGAATGGGTGACCGGCTGGACGACATCATGGCCGACGGCGGGCGGTGCTGCCTGGCGTTCACCCCGAAGATCAACGAGTGGAACGGCTACCGGAGCGTGGAAATCGAGGTGGTTGACTTCCAGGCGCAGCGACTGGCTGATTTGGGGTAATGAAACTGGGAACGCCGCCGGATGGCGCAGTTCTCATTTGACGGCGACCACCACCCCGCCGAAGATCTCTCCCAACACTTGGTGAACAGACGCAATCAGCTCGACACGTTCTCGGGCTCTTATTCGCGGGGAAGTCGTCATGGTTCGGTTCGTACCACTCGGACTGCTCGCCGTGCTCACGGTGGCGTCCGTCTCGCTCGCCCAGGAGAAGGTGGCCACCGTCGAGGGGGTCACCGAGTACAAGTTGAAGAACGGCGCCCGCGTGCTGCTGTACCCGGAGCCGTCCCGCCCGACGATCACAGTGAACATGACCGTTCTGGTCGGCAGCCGGCACGAGGGGTACGGCGAGAGCGGCATGGCCCACCTGCTCGAACACATGGTGTTCAAGGGCACGCCCAGCTTCCCGAACGTGCCGAAGTCGCTGCGGGACCACGGGGCCAACTTCAACGGCACCACCAACGTGGACCGCACCAACTACTTCGAGACGCTGCCGGCGGACGACGTGAACCTGGAGTTCGGCATCCAACTGGAAGCCGACCGGCTGGTGAACAGCTTCGTGAAGCGGGAAGACCTGTTGAGCGAGTTCAGCGTGGTGCGGAACGAGTTCGAGCGGGGCGAGAACAGCCCGCAGGGGGTACTGTCCCAGCGGATCGAGGCGGCCGCATTCGAGTGGCACAACTACGGCAAGAGCACCATCGGCAACCGCTCGGACATCGAGCGGGTGCCGATCGACAACCTGAAGGCCTTCTACAAGAAGTACTACCAGCCGGACAACTGCGTGCTGATCGTGGCCGGCAAGTTCGACGAGGCGAAGGCGCTGGCCCTGGTGCAGAAGCACCTCGGGTCGATCCCGAAGCCGGAGCGGAAGCTCGACGCGACGTACACCGAGGAGCCGCCGCAGGACGGCGAGCGGCAGGTCAT
This sequence comes from Planctomycetia bacterium, assembly GCA_031387445.1. Classification (GTDB taxonomy): domain Bacteria; phylum Planctomycetota; class Planctomycetia; order Gemmatales; family Gemmataceae; genus JALHQU01. Next base: position 2,049 of record JANNDF010000461.1, on the reverse strand, counting down.
CCTGCGGCGGGTGGGCACGGTCGGGTCGGTCGGGGTGGCGTACCACATCCCGTCCGCGTCGCACCCGGACTGGGCGCCGCTGTCGCTGCTCGGCGGCATTCTGTCGCAGTCGCCGAACGGTCGGCTGTACAAAGCGCTGGTCGAGTCGAAGCTGTCCACCGGGGCGAACGGGCGGGCAGACAACCAGCACGACCCCGGCCTGTTTTCGGCGAGCGCCTCGGCCGAGCCGGAAAACCTGGACAAGGTGAAGGACGCCCTGTTGAAGGTGCTGGAGTCGCTCGGCGACACGCCGTTCACAGCGGACGAAGTGGACAAGGCGAAAGCCCGCAGCAAGCGGCAGGCCGAGCAACTGCCGGCGAACGCCTCCGGCATGGCCCAGGCTCTCAGCTCGGCGTCGGCACTCGGCGACTGGCGGCTGTTGTTCCTCCAGCGGGACCGCATCGAGAAGGTGACGGCGGACGACGTGAACCGGGTGGCGAAGACCTACTTCCAGAAGCACAACCGCACGGTCGGGGTGTACATCCCGGAGAAAGAGCCGAAGCGGATGGTGATCCCAGTGGCCCCGGACCTCGCGGCCCAGGTGAAGGACTACAAGGGCGGCACGGTGACCGCCGGGGGTGAGATCTTCGACCCGTCGCCGGCCAACCTGGACGCCCGGCTGAAGACGGTCGCCAACGGAGGGCTGAAGGCCGGGTTCATCGGCAAGAAGAACCGCGGCGACACCGTGTCGCTGGTATTGACGCTGCACTACGGGAACGAGGAGTCGCTGAAGGGGCAGACCACCGCCGCGGGGATGCTGCCGGGTCTGATGATGGCAGGCACGAAGAAGCACGACCGGCAGGCGCTGCGGGAGGAGATGGAGTCACTCGGCATCCGCATCAGCCCCGGCACGGGCGGGTTCGGCGGCGGTCGGGGCGGGCGCGGGGGTGGCGGGGGCGGCACCGCCGGCCAACTCACGTTCTCGATCGACGCCAAGAAGGACACGCTGGCGAAGGCCATCACCCTGCTCGGCGAGATCCTCCGCGAGCCGGCGTTCCCCGAGGCCGAGTTCGACACGATGAAGCGGGGCAGTCGGAACGGGCTGTCGTCGTCCACCACCGACCCGGCTGCGCTGGCGGGCAACGCCCTGGCTCGTGCCCTGTCGCAGTACGGCAAGGACGACGTGCGGTACGTGCCCACCCTGGAGGATACCCAGGAGCGGGCGGACGCGGTCACGCTGGACCAGGTGAAGAAGCTGTACGAGACCCAACTCGGGGCGGGGCAAGTGGAACTCGGGGTGGTCGGCGAGTGCGACCAGGAGGTGGTTCTCGCCCAGGTGAAGGCGATCCTGAAGGGGTGGGAGTCGAAGACCGCGGTGAAGCGGATCGAGCGGACTGCCCCGACCGACTTGAAAGGGGACAAGAAGGACATCCTCACCCCGGACAAGGCGAACGCGGTGTTCCTGGCGGCCGTCTCGTTCCCGCTGAAGGAGAGCGACGCCGACTCCGTCGCCCTGCGGATGGGCAACTTCATCCTCGGCGGGGGCACGCTGTCGAGCCGACTGGGCGACCGCATTCGTCAGAAGGAGGGGTTGAGCTACGGGGTGACGTCCAGCTTCACCGCCTCCCCGCGGGACGCGGTGGCCACACTCACCATCAACGCCATCACCAACCCGGCGAACATCGACAAGGTGGAAGTGGCGGCGATGGAGGAACTGACCAAGTTCCTGAAGGAGGGGCCGACCGAGAGCGAACTGGCGGACGCGAAGCAGGCCTACCTGGAATCACAGAAGGTCAGCCGCACTGGGGACGCCGGCATCGCCGGGCAGATCGTGTCCAACCTGAATCTGGGGCGGACGTTCGCCCACGCCGCCGAGCAGGAGAAGCAGATCAAGGAGTTGACCACCGAGCAGGTGACTGCGGCGTTCAAGAAGCACATCGACGCGAAGAAGTTGGTCATCGTCCGTGCGGGGGATTTCAAGAAGTGACGGTGACGACCGGCCCCGAGGCGTGCCTCCGGACTGGGGCAGACAACCCGGCCGGCTGACGCCGGCGGTTCCAGAAGCTTCTG
>JANNDF010000455.1:0-6728 GCA_031387445.1 Planctomycetia bacterium | reverse complement strand
TGAAACTGCCACCCGACGGCGCACGCCGCTCGGCTCGCCAGGATTCGACCCATGTTCGACGTATCCGCCGACGAACTGTTCGACGCCATCGACCGCCTGGTGATGGCCCTCCTCACCCGGCACGGCGCGTCCGCCCCGCCGGTGGACGCGGTCGCACTCGCGGTGCGAGCGTACGGGTATTTGATCCGCGAAGAGGAAGAGGACGACGAGCCGCGGCGGTACGGCGACCGCCCGAAGCCGAAGCCCCGCGGGCGGGTGCTGACCTTCCTGCCCACGCACTCCGAGACGGCCAAGAACTCCCTCGCCGCTCGCGGGTGTGCCAGGGAGATGATCGCCGAACTGCTGCCGGCGATCGGCATCGCGGCCGGCACGGAGAACAAGTCGGCGCAAACGCAACTGGTCGGACTCATCGCCCCGCGGCTGGTGCTGCCCACCCGCTGGTTCGCCACCGCCGCCCGCAAAGCCAGCTCGGACATGGTGCGGCTGCACGACGAGACGTTCCCCACCGTCGCCTACGAGTGGCTGTCCCTCCGGCTGTTGGATTTGGACGAGCCGTGCTGCATCGCCATCGTGGACGACGGCAGCGTCAGCACCCGCCGCGGCAACTTCGCCCAACTGACGAAGAAGCTGACCGACGCCGAGACGGCGTGCGTCGAGAAGGTGCAAGCGACCGAGCAGCCGCAGACGATTCGGGCGGACGGGTGGACGGCCCGCGGGTGGCCGATTCCGACCGGCCCTTTCAACCGAATCATTTTGCGGAGCGTGCCCGACGACCTATAATGGGCGGATGTTCAACCGTCGGCGGCCGCTCCTCCCGAGCCGGCCGCCGAGTGCTTTCCGGTCCCGCGTTCACAGTCCCGACATCCCACGCCGGCGCGTCGAAAGAGAGGGCGGCTATGGCAGACGACCGCATCCCCATGACCCGCGACGGGTACGAGAAGAAGAAGGCCGAACTGGACCACCTGCAAGGGGTGGTGATGATCGACATCACCAAGCGGGTGGCCACGGCCCGAGACCTCGGCGACCTGAGCGAGAACGCCGAGTACCACGCCGCGCGGGAAGACCAGGGGCAACTGCAGGCGAAGATCGACCTGCTCAAGGGCCAACTGGCCCGCGCCTTCTTCGTGGACAAGGACTCCCTGCCGAAGGGCGAAGTGGCGTTCGGCAGCCGCGTGACCGTGTACGACGAGGACATGGAGGAGGAAGAGACGTTCATACTGGTCGGGGCCGGTGAAGAAGACCCGGCGAAGGGCCGCATCCTCACGTCCAGCCCCATCGGCCAGGCGCTGCTCGGCAAGAAGAAGGGCGAGACGGCCGAGGTGCAGGCGCCGAAGGGCGTGCTGCGGTTCAAGGTGCTGAAGATCGAATCGGCCCAGATGTGACGGCCACTTCGATGTGTTCTGCTCGCTCCGCGAGCGGTCATCCGAACCCGCTCGCGGAGCGAGCAGAACACCTTTCCCCGCGTCCGTTCCCACCTCGCCCGGTTATCCTGATCTCGGACGTTCGCACGCCGCGTCGAGGTCCGCCGCATGAGTGCCACTTCCGCCCAGTGCCCCCTCTGCTTCACCCGCTCGCCCGCCCCGGCCGACGGCGGCGCGGTGGTCTGCCCCGGTTGCGAACACTCCTACACCCCCGCCTCGGCATCCCCACCCCCGCGAAAGAACCCGGCCGTTCCGTACGCCCGTGCCCTGCCGGTCGGCGGCACTGCGAAGAGTGAACCGAAGCCCGCCGACCCGCCGCCACCCGCCCACCGAGCGAGGGAAGACGACGACCGCCCGCGAACCCGATCGCGCCGCCGATACGACGACGAGCCGGCGAAGCGGGGCGGGTCCGCCCTCCCGCTGGTGCTGATCGCCGGCGGGGTACTGGCGGTGCTCACCCTCGGCGGGGTGGTGGCCGTCGCCGCGGTGCTGTTCGCCAAGCCGGCCACCCCTCCCGCCGTTGCTGTCGCCTCTCCCCCACCGTGGGCGACTGCGAATCCAGACGAGGCAACCGTGGTGGTGGGTACGCAGAAGGTGGACGACCCGCCCGACCCGCGATTCCCGGAACGGCCGTGGGTGGAAGCGCCCGGCCGGGTCGCCCCGCGACCGGGTGAGAAGGTCGAGCCGAACGGCAACGCCCTCGTCACCAAGCACCAGACGAAGCTGAAGGCGACGGCGAGTACACAGTGGCAGAACTGGCCGGTGACGCACCTGTTCGACGGCAAGGAACTGACCTCGTGGTATTCGAACACCCCGGACAACACGTTCGAGAAGGTGTACCCGTGGGTGACGGTCACGTTCCCCGAAGACGTGAGCGTGAAGCGGGTGACGATCCTCGGCAACCGCGACCCGGAATACCCGAGCGGGTACACGGTGACCGAGGGGACGCTGGAACTGCTCGACGCGAATGGGAAAGTGATTTCGACCCACGCTGTGATCGACGCGGGGGAGAAGTTCGACTTCGACCTGCGGCTGGCCAAGCCGGCCATCGTGCGGGCGATCCGGTTCACCATGACCAAGTCGCAACAAGGGCACTGCGGGCTGGGCGAGTTCCAGGTGGAATGACATGAGCGTGATCGACCTGTTCCGGCTGACCGGCAAGACGGCGTTCGTGAGCGGCGGCAGCCGCGGGCTGGGGCGGGCGAGGGCGGCGGCGCTGGCCGACGCCGGGGCCGACCTGATCCTCGTCGGCCGCGACGCGGATTCGCTGGGAATTGCACGGGTGGAACTGTCGGCCGGCGGGCGACGGGTGGACCTCGTGACCGCCGACGTGAGCACCCCGGACGGGGCGAAGCGGGCGTGTGACACCGCGTTGTCACTCGGCCGCGACATCGACATTTTGCTGAACAACGTGGGCGGGCGGCGGCTGGACGTGGCGACCGAAGACGTGCCGGTGGACGAGTGGCAGCGGATGTTCGACCTGAACCTGACGGCCGCGCTGGTGTGCTGTCAGGAGTTGGGCAAGCCGATGCTGGCCCGCGGGCGGGGGAGCGTCATCAACATCACCAGCATCGCCGGGCCGATTGCGATGAAGGGCATCCGCGGGCGGCACTACGAGACGGCGAAGGCGGCGCTGGCGGCACTCACCCGTAGTTTGGCGGCCGACTGGGCCGGTCGCGGGGTACGGGTGAACGCCATCGCCCCCGGCGTGTTCGAGACCGACCCGAACAAGAAGTGGTTCGCCACCAAGCCGGACTTCCGCGACACGTTCCTCGATCACATCCCGATGGGGCGGTTCGGGATGCCGGCCGAACTCGGCCCGGCGGCGGTGTTCCTGGCGTCGGATGCCAGCAGCTACATGACCGCCGCCACGCTCGTGATCGACGGCGGGTTCACCGCGTGGTGAGCAGGGGTGAATCCACCCCTCACCCGCCGGCGTCGCTCCGCTCCGCACGGCGACCTCTCCCCAGCGGGGACAGGAGGGTGTCTCTGCTTCACACGCATTGCGCTGCGGAAAGGCCAACCAACCCCCCCTCTCCCCGCCGGGGAGAGGTCGAACGCCCTGCGACGCAGGCGTTCGGGTGAGGGGTAGCACCCGCCGGCTCGCCCGCCCTACTCCGCTCGGTGATGCGCCGCTGGGTTACTCACGATCTTCCGTCGCAATCACTTTCCAGTCGCTCGTGTCGCCGTCCACCCCGCGCCACTCGCCGTAGTAGATCACATCGAATCCGTACTCCGGGTACTCGACGCGGATGTTCGGGGCGGGATACCGTCCCATCCCGCACAAGCACATCATCTGTGGGTCCCGATCCCCCAGCAGAACGACCTGTGCTTCCGAACGCGGCATCCCCATCACGATATGTTTGAGGCACGACCGGCCGAAGTACGCGATCAAGCCCACCGCGAGCATCACGCCGAGGAATGTGAGCCATCCGCGGGCTCGTTTCGGCTTTGGTTCGTCGGCGGAATCGTCGTGCATGACCTGTTGCCCCACCCGCCGAACCTGCGGCGGTAAAATAACTTGGTTCAGAATCGGCGGGAGTCAAATAGGGTGGTCCGCTCTCGGAGAGAGCGGTGCCTGTTCCCGCTCTCGGAGAGAGCGGGCCACCCTAACTGTGTTTTTCGCGCAAATGCAGAAGCGCCGGCGGCGAAACACTCGTGTGCGGTCGGAATCGGCCGGATTGGTTTCCCGGAGGGGCGTCGAGATGAAGTACACCTACCGATCCGGGCAGCGACCGCTGGACGGCTACACCCTCAAGCGGGGCGTTGGCCAGGGCGGGTTCGGCGAGGTCTACTTCGCCGTGTCCGACGGCGGGAAAGAGGTGGCGCTCAAGCTGCTCAAAGGCCACTCGGACGTGGAGATGCGGGGCGTCGCCAACTGCGTCAACATGAAGCACCCGAACCTGGTGCACGTGTACGACCTGCGAGAAGACGCCCAGGGCGACAAGTGGCTGGTGATGGAGTACGTGCTCGGGGAGAGCATGTCGGCGGTGCTCAACCGTCACCCGCACGGGCTGCTGCTGACGCTGGTGGGCGAGTGGTTCGCCGCCCTGGCGAAAGCCGTCGCCCACCTGCACGACCGCGGGGTCGTCCACCGCGACTTGAAACCGGCCAACGTGTTCATCGAGGCCGGCACGCTGAAAGTCGGCGACTACGGGCTGTGCAAGAGCATCAGCGTCAGCCAGAAGCAGACCCGCACCGTGGGCACCGTCCACTACATGGCCCCGGAAGTGTCCACCGGCAACTACAGCCAGCGGATCGACATCTACGCCTGCGGGGTGATGCTGCACGAGATGCTGACCGGCAAGTTGCCGTTCGACGGGGAGTCGGACGGCGAAATCCTGATGAAGCACCTGACCGCCACCCCCGACCTGACCGGCGTACCGGAGGCGTTCCGCCCGGTGCTGGCGAAGGCGCTCGACAAGAACCCGATCAAGCGGTTCGCGTCGGTGACGGAGATGGCGAAGGCGGTAGAAGAGGCGATGGCCCAGGTCGGCCCGCCGGTCGGGGTGCCGGTGGCGACGGTGGCCGCGACCGTGGTGCCGAAGGGGATGGCCCTCGCGGCGGCGGCGAGGGCGGCCGAAGCACCCCCGCTGCCGCCCACCCAGCCGGCGCACGCGGTGGCCGTGGCCGACCCGCCGAGGGCGAAGCCGGTTCCGCCCGCCCCGCCGAGGGTGGACAACACCAGCCTGCCGCTCGCCCGCCCGGTGACGTGGCGGGACAAGGTGGTGTCCGGGCTGGGGGCGTTCCTGGCCGCCCCGCTGGTGGTGGCGCTGGGCGTGGTGCCGTACTCGCTGGTGGTAAACGGCCTCGGCCACTTCCCCACCTGGGACGCCCTGTTCCCGCACGTGCTGAAGGTGTTCTTCGTCACCACGGCGGTGGTGTGGGCGGTGCTGCTCGGTTCGGCCGGGGCGACGGCCGCGGGGCCGGACAGTTGGCGGCGGCGGCTCACCCTGGGCGGGCTGGGGCTGGGCGTCGGCGGGCTGGCCTACTGGCTGGGCGGGTGGGATCCGGTGCATCCCGCCGCCGGGCCTGGTTCGGCCATCGACCCCGGCCTGTTCTGGGTGCTGTACTTCGGCGGGCTGCTCACGGCCGGGCGGTGGTGGAAGGGGGCGGCCCGCGACCGCAAGGAACGGTTCAGCTTCTTCTCGGTGCTCACCGCGGCCTTCTGGGGCGGGGTGCTACTGGTACTCAAGCTGTTCTGGCCGAACCAGGACACCGGCTCGTGGGTGGAAGGGGTGGTGATGGCGGTGCTGGCGTCGGTCGCCGTGCAAGCGGTGTCCCCGTGGACGCCGGCCACCACCGCGACCAGCCCGAAGAAGCTGCGGCTGCGGGGGGCCTAACAGAGTTCCAGGTTTCAAGTTCCAGGTTCCAAGTCAACGGAGTCTGGAACACCCGACGTGCCGAGGTTGAACAGCAACAGTGGATTGGAACTTGGAACCTGGAACCTGGAACTTGGAACTGACCATGAACCGCCACAACGACCGCCACCGCCTCCGCGACCTCCGGGACGACCGGCGGGCTTACCACGACTCGCGGAAGCCGGCCCGCAAGGGGCAGGTGGGGAAGGTGCTGGCCATCCTGGCGGTGGTGGCCGTCGCCGGGATCGTCGCCTCCCGCACGGGCTGCCGCGCCGAACAGTCGGCCCACACGCTGCCGCCGAAGAAGCAACTGGCCGGGCTGAAGCCGAAAGACCTGCAACAGCAGACGGCCGAGTACGGCATCGAAGGCGGGGCCGTCGCCGGCATGAAGATCGTGTCCGTCGCCAGCGAACCGGTGGACATCACCGGCGAGGCGGCCGACCCGGAAGTGGTTGTGACGACCGCCGGGTTCGTGGTGAAGAAGGTGCGCAGCCCCCGCCCGCACGTGCTCTCGACCGACCGCGAGACGGCCGTCCGCGAGGCCGAGGCCGAGGCCCGGCGGGTGCTGGTCGCGAAGGGGTATGTGGCGGCGAACGAGTGGAAGGTGAGCTTCAGCCCGAACGCCGTGCACAACGTCCCGCCGACCGAGTCGGTACAGAAGGAGTGGGAGGCGAAGGGGCTGGGCACGGACCGCGGGTGGGTGGAGATCGACGAGGTGACGTTGGCGCACGACACCGTGCGGGGCGAACGGGCGAAGGACCGCTCCGCCCAGGCCGGCTTCTGGTTCGGCACCGCCTTCCTCGGCCTGCTCGCCGCCTACGGGTTCCTGAAGCTGGACACCTGGACGAAGGGCTACCTGACGCTCGTGCTCGGCATCGTGGTCGGCGGGGTGGTGGTGGCCGCGGTGGTCGGGCTGGGGATGCTGGTGCTGTAAGCGTCTTGTTGG
>JANNDF010000669.1:0-4806 GCA_031387445.1 Planctomycetia bacterium | reverse complement strand
CCGCCGGTAGTACTCGTCGATGATCGGGTGAATCCACTCGTAGTCGGGGTGGGGCACGTCGCCGAACGTCACGCTCTTGCTGTGTAGCTTGCCCGGCACCTTGCCGTCCGGGTCGTACACGAACAGTTCCCCGCCGGTCATGCCGCTGCCGATCTCGTTCTCGATCGGCCCGAGGATGAGCACCCGCCCGCGGGTCATGTACTCGCACGCGTACTTGCCGGCGGCCTCGGCCACGATCGTCGCCCCGCTGTTGCGGATGCCCAAGCGGTGCCCGGCCCGCCCGCCGATGAACACCTTCCCGTCGGTCGCCCCGAACGCCACGTTGTTCCCGGCCACGCTCAGCAGTTCGGTGCCGTAGTCGGTACCACGGTAGTCGAGCGTGACCGTCACCACGCCACCACTGATGCCCTTCGCTACGCCGTCCTGGGCGAAACCACGCAATTCCAGGTCGAGGCCGTTCACGCACCACACACCGAAGCTCTGGCCTGCCTCGCCGTCAAAGCGGACCTTGATCTTTCGGCCGTGCGGTAGCCCCTCGCGGCCGTACAGCCGGGCGATGCGGCCGGAGACTGTCGCCCCGACTGAGCGGTCGGAGTTCTTGATCTTGAACACGAGCGAAGCGTCCGCCGCCGCGTCGATGGCGTCCTCGGCGGCTTCCAGCACCCGCTGGTTCAGGGTCCCGCGACCAGTGCCCAGGTCGCACACGCCGGCGTCGTCGAACTTCACCTGCCTGTAACGGGAGTCGAGACCGTCGAGTGCCATGTCGGGGCGAATGAACCTGGACACGTCCACCCGACCGATCCGCCCGCTGATCGCTTCGTCGGTCCGCTTCACCAGCAGTCCGCTCATGCCGGTCAGTTGCGAGATGTGGGTGAAGCCCAGCCCGGCGAGCAACACCCGCACCTCTTCGGCCACGGCCAGCAGGTATGCCTTGGTGTGTTCCGGGTGGCCGTTGTACTCGGCCTGATTGCTGGTGATCCCCGTCGGGCAATTCGGGATGTGGCAACTCTTGCACACGATGCACCCGACCGACACCATGAGCGCCTGGCCGAACACGAACTCGTCCGCCCCGAACAGGGCGTACTTGAGCACGTCGGCCCCGGTCTTGATGCCGCCGCCCACTCGCAGCTTCACCGTCGTGCGGAGGCCGTTCAGCACGAGTGCCTGGTGAGCCTCCGCGAGGCCCATCTCGCTCGGCAACCCGGCGTGCTCCTTGCTGCTCACCATCGCCGCCCCGGTGCCGCCGTCGATGCCGTCGATCTCGATCACGTCGGCCCCGGCCTTCGCCACCCCGCACGCGATGGTGCCGATGTTCTCGACGGCCACCAGTTTCACGCTCACCTTCACGCCGGGCTTCACCGTCTTCAGATCGTAAATGAGCTGCGCCAGGTCTTCGATGCTGTAGATGTCGTGGTGCGGCGGCGGGGAAATCAGGTCGGTGCCCGGTTTGGCGAAGCGGATGTCGGCGATCTCCCGCGTCACCTTCTTGCCCATGAGCTGCCCGCCCTCGCCGGGCTTCGCCCCCTGGGCCATCTTGATCTGCAGCTCGTCGGCGTTGATGAGGTACTCGGCATCGACGCCGAACCGCCCGCTCGCCACCTGCCGCACGCGGCTGCGGAACCGGCTCTTGCGGATGTCGCCGTCGAGCGCGTACACGGTCGGCTGCTGCTTCCGCTTTTCGAGCACGCCGTTCCAGTACGCCGCCACGAACCGCTCGGGCACGTCGTTCCGCCAGCGGAACTCGCCCCCTTCCCCGCTGTTGCTGGTGCCGCCGAGTTCGTTGAACGCGGCCGCCAGCGTCATGTGCGAGTTGCCCGACAGCGCGCCGTGACTCATGGCCGCCCCGCGGAAGTGGTGCCGCACCAACTCCACGGCCGACATCACGTCGTCCAACTTCACGGACGGCTGACCCGATTCGCCGATCTTGAACAGGTCGCGGAGAACCGTCGGCGGACGGTCGGCCACCATCTTGCTGAACTTGCCGAACTTGGTGCCCAGTTTCACCGGGGCGTTGGGATCCACACTCGTCGGCGGGATGGTGTACGCCATCTCTCCGCCGTTGTCGTTCACGTGCGTTTCGGGGTGAATCTCCTTCACCGCGTCCCGCAGGGCCATCCGCACCTTCGCGTTGTAGGCGTGGTAGTCGCGGTTGCGGCCGAGCACCTGCATTTTCTCCGCCTGCTTCACCCGCCAGTCGCAGTCGTCCACCAAGTCTTGGAGGTTCACCCCGCCGACGCGGCTCGGGAAGTCGCCCAGATATTCCATCAGTTCCGGGCCGAACCCGACCGCCTCGAACAGCATCGCCCCGCGATACCCCTCGATGGTGGTGATGCCCATCTTGCTGATGATCTTCTTGAGCGAGTCTTCGAGCGCCTCGAACAGCCCCTCCAAACAGTCACGGGCGGAGAGGGTGATGTCCTGTTTGCTCTCCGGGTGCTTGTAGGTGATGCCGTCGCGGATGAGCCGCAGCATCAGGTACGGGTGGACGGCATCGGCGCCGAACGCGACCAGCACGGCAATGTCGTGCCCTTCCTGAATGTCGCCGGCCTGCACCACCAGCGAGCAGCGGTCCCGCAAGCCCTGGCGACAGAGGTGCGTGTGGACCGCCCCGAGGGCCAGCAGGCTGGGGATCGGGTCGATGCCCCGCTTGCACGACAGCCGGTCCGAGATGCAAAGCACATGGTGGCCGTCGTGGATCAGCTTCTCGGAATCGGCCCGCAGCTTGTCCAGGTTCGCTTTCAGTGCCGCCGCCCCGCCGCTCAGCGGGAAGGTGGCGTCGAGCGTGGCGTAGGCGAACACCTCGTTCCGTTGCAGTTCGTCCACCATCGCGTCGTTCACGATGGGTGACGGCAACTCCATCTGCTTCACCGGCAACTCGTCCTCGCCCGTCGCCGGCAGCGGCTGCCCGGCCCGCAGTGGCCCGCGGCCGATGAAGGTCATGAGCGACATCGCCCCGCCCTCGCGGTACGGGTCGATGGGCGGGTTCGTCACTTCGGCGAACGTCTGCTGGCAGTACTTGAACAGCGTCGGGTGGTGCTGGCTGAACACGGTCAGCACGCGGTCGTGCCCCATACTGCTCAGCGGCTCCTTCTTCAGCTTGGCCATGTCCTTCACGAACACCGCCCGCTCGAAATCCCACCCGGACGCTTGCAACAGGTGATCCACCGTCCAGTTTTGCTCCTTCAACACCGCCCCGACCACGTCCTCGGTCTGGCGGTTCAGGTCGAACCCCTCGCTCTGGATGATGTGCCGCTTGTTCAACTCGTGGACGTCGCCCAGTTCGGCAGTCGCTTCGGCCACCACCCGCTTCAGGATTTGGTGCGAGTCCAGCCGCTCGCCCGTACTTGTGTCGTGGGCGATCATCTGGCCGGGCTGAAGTTGCCCGCTGGCCGTGATCTGTGCTTGATCCAGACCGAACACACCCGATTCCGACCCGATGTACAGCCAGCCGCGCTTGTCCGAACACCACCGCACCGGTCGCAACCCCATACGGTCCACCAGCCCGACGAGCGTGGTGCCGTCGGTACTGATGATGCCGGCCGGCCCGTCCCACGCGCACAGGCTGCCGTAGGTGCGGCGACAGTAAGTGAACAGTTGGAACGCCTCGCTCCCCCACACGTCCTCTTCGGTGTCCCACACCGGCGGGAGGCTCAGGCGCAGGGCGCGTTCCAGGCTCCAGTCTTGCTCCAGAGTCAGGTATTCCACCCACTCGTCCAGACTGGCACTGTCACTCATCATCGGCGTGAGCAAGTCGCCACCGGGCAGCGGCGGGTTCAACCCGCGGCTGAACGCCTGCACCGCGTTGCGGTTGGTACGGACGGTGTTGATCTCTCCGTTGTGACAGAGCTGGCGGAACGGCTGCGCGAGCTTCCAGTTCGGGTAGGTGTTGGTGCTGTACCGGCGGTGGAAGGTGGCGATGCCGGGTTCGACGGCCGGGTTGGTCAGGTCCGGGTAGAAGTCCACCAACTGCGGCGACGTGAGCAGCCCCTTGTAGCTGACGACCCGTACCGAGAGCGACGGCAGGTACACGTCCAGTCCGGCCTTGGCGAGTTGCAGCCGCAGTTCCAGCCGGCGGCGGTACAGCCACTTCTCGACGGCGAACTCGTCGCCGCTGACGACGAACAGCAGTTGCTCGATGGCGGCGGGCACGCTCTGCCGGGCGAGCGGGGGCAGGGCGTCGAGGTTGACCGGCACCGGGCGGAAGCCGAGCAGTCGCACCGGCCCGCCGGCGAGCGCGCCGCACACCAGTTTGCGGGCGTGGGCCAACTTGCCGGCATCGGTGTCGTTAAAGAACAGGACGCCCGCCCCGATCCGGTGTTCCGGTCGAAGGTCGCGGGCGCCGTCGAGTTTGAGCCGCTGGGCTTCGGCCCGAAGGAACGGCTGCGGGAGTGTGAACGACACGCCGGCACCGTCGCCGGACGCCCCGCACACACCGCCGCGGTGTTCCATCGCCACCAGCGCGAGCAGGGCTTTCTTCAACACCTCGTGCGAGGCGGTGCCGCGGGTGGAGGCGACCCCGCCGATGCCGCAGGCGTCTTTTCCGATGAGGTCGGAGTACAGAAGGGTACCGCCCGCCACCAACTCGGGACTGTGCATAGTGTGTCCGCATACCTCAGCCGGCGGCCGGGAGAGACGGCCGCGGGCGTACAAGTGTAGGCGGACATTTTCCGGTCTCGGCGGGCGGAAATCAATACGCCGCTCGCCTTGCGAGCAAGATTCTTGCGCGCGAGTGACCGGGTTTCCGGGAGCGCGGGCGAGTCGCGAGTTTCGGCGGCCCGACCGTGAGGGAGGGCGCGTGAGGCCTCA
>JANNDF010000439.1:0-17856 GCA_031387445.1 Planctomycetia bacterium | reverse complement strand
GCTGACCGGGCCGAACACCTCCTCGGGCGCGGTAAATTTCGTCAGCAGGATGGAGAACTTGCGGCCGCCGGTCCACCGCAGGACCGAGTCCAGCAGCAGGCTCTTCCCGCACCCGGGCGGGCCGACCAGCAGCACGTGCTCGCCGGCGATCAGGGCGGTGAGCACGAGGTCGATCTCGTCCTCACGCTCGATCAGCGCCTCGGTCAGCTCGCGGCGGGCGAGTGTGAACTTCTCCAGCACGGTCAGGGCGTGGGCGGGTGGGTCCGCCGGCGGCGGACGCAGCGTCTTCATGCGACAACTCCAGGGGGAATGAACGGCCGGGGTGAACACACACCGCCGGTTCGGAAACGCCCGCGGCCCCGCCGCCAACGAGTGGCGAACGGGGCCGCGGGTGACGGGCGAGGGGTAGTCCCGCCGTCAAGAGAGTTTGACACGATCTACCGGGAGATTCAGCGGGGGAGTCGAGGTCGTGAGACTGGATGACTTGATCGGGGAGAAGCTCACCACTCACGTGCACAAGCCGGCGGTGCGGAGCAGAGCCACCAGGTCGACCCGGTACACCTTGCACAGTTCGGCCAGCTCGACCACGTCCACCCGCCGCTCCCCGCTCTCCACCTTGCTCACGTAGCTGGCGTACGCCCCCAGCCGGGCGGCCACTTCCGCCTGGGTCAACCCGGCCGCCTCGCGGGCGGCCCGCAGCCCGCGGGTGAGCCGCCGGTACGCCCGACTGTGTTGGCTCTTGTCCATCCGCCCACCGGAATTGGGTGGCAGGACGGTACGAGGCGTCGGTATGATTTCCCAAAATGGGAAATTGCGTCGCCCGTCGGGCGGCGGGAGTCCTGGGTTCACATCAGTCGCCGTCAGAGGGGCAGACCATGTTGGGTGTCTCGACCGCACTCGGGCTGGCGATGCTCGTCGCCTACCCCGCGGAGCGGCTCTCCGCACGGGTGCACCTCGCCCACGCCGAGTTGTCTCTCGTCCCCGGGTCGGAGGACAAGGTGGTGGACCTGTGCAACCAGGCCCTGCGACTGACCCCGGACGACCCCGAGGCGTACGTCCTCCGCGGCCGGGCGCACGCCGGACTCGGCAAGCACGCCGCCGCGATCGCGGACTTCACCGAAGCCATCCGCCTCGACCCGGACGCGGCCAAGCCGTACGCCCGCCGGGCGTCGGAGTTGGATCGACTCGGCGAACACGACCGCGCGATCAAAGACTGTGACACGGCCATCCGCCTCGACCCCCGGCTCACCCCCGCGTACCTCTTCCGTGCCGGGGCGAACCTCCAACTCGGGCGGCTGGAGGCGGCGTTGACCGATCTCACCGAGGTGGTCCGCCTTGAGCCGAAGGAAGCCGAGCACCTCGTCGCGCGCGCGGGGCTGTGCCTCGAACTGGGGAAGGCCGAGGACGCCATCAAGGACTGCACCGCGGCCCTCCGGATCGACCCCAAGAACGGCCTGGCCCACGCCACGCGTGGGGTCGCCCGGGCGGTCAACGGCGACGAGAAGGCGGCCCTCGCCGATTGCGACGAGGCCGTCCGCCTCGACCCCAAATCGGCGGTCAGGCTCGCCTACCGGGGGGCCGCCCGGAACGCCTTGGGCCGGTACGCTGCGGCGGTCGAGGACTGTACGGCCGGCTTGAAGCTCGATCCGAACGAGACGGAAGCCCACCTCCAGCGTGGGCGCGCCCACGCCGGGCTGGAGAAGTGGGACAACGCCGTGGCCGACTTCACCGCCGTCGTCCGCCTCACTCCGGACAGTCCCGTGGGGTACGCCCACCGGGGCGACGCCCACCTCGCCCGCGGGAAGCCGGACGACGCGGTGAAGGATTACACCAGCCTGATCCGACTCCTGCCGGCAAGTCCGGGCGGGTACGCCGCCCGCGGGGAGGCCTACCGCGAACTGAAGAAGTACGCCCACGCAGTGGCCGACTACGCCACGGCGGCCCGACTGTCGCCGGCCGACGCCGACATCAAGGCGGCGCTGGCGGAGGCGGTCAAGGAAGTGCGGGCGACCGGCGGCACGCCGGAGGTGGTGTCGGTCACCCTGGACGAGGAGGTGAAGTCCAAGGTGGTGAAGAAGTCCCCGCCCATCCGGCTGGCGGCCAACACCGAGAAGGTGGTCGAGGACACGGTCAAGGTGCAGCACGAGTTGAGCCTGGGAGTCACGGGGAAGGTGGAACTGGAGGTGCAGGGGAAGGTGTCCGCCTGGCTCGCCGAACTGCAGACCGGGGTGCGGGTCGGGCTGGCGGGGTCGGTCGGCCGGAAGTGGGGGGTGGAGACCGAACGGAAGCGGGGGGTGACGCTCAAGGGGGGCGGCGAGGCGGTGCGGGTGGTGTGGGTGGAGACGTATCGCACGGGGGTGGCGAAGGTGCGAGTGGACGGGGTGGAGGTGTTGCTGCCGTTCGAGTTCCGCGAGGACTTCGACCTGCTCACCGAGGAGGTGAAACCGCCGGCCGACGGAAGTGGCGGGAAGAAGTGAGGCGTCCCGGTCTCTAACCCCCCCACCGCCCGCGAGGCCGACCCGTGACCGACGACCGCTGGTGCGTCTCCTGCGAGGGGCGGACGGTCGGTCCCGTCCCCGCCGCCGTTCTGAGGGAGTGGGCGGGTGACCGGCAGATCCGCCCGGGCGACCTGGTGTGGCCGGCCGAGGATCCCACCCGCGCCGCCCCCGCCTCCAGTTGGCCGTTCCTTCTTCAAGCGGCCAACGACCCGGAGCTCAAGTGGTACTGGGTGCGGGACGGCCGGACGCACGGGCCGTCCGGTATCGCCTATCTCCGGTTGCTCGCCGCGACCGGCCGACTTACCCCCGACGACTGGGTGGCCCGGGCCGGCGACGCGGACTGGCGGCGCGCGGCGGACGTCGGCATCCTGTTCCCGCCGCCTGTCCACGGTCCGACAACTGAGGGTGATCGGGCGACCTCACCCGGGGCCGAGTTCACGCAGCGGGTGTCCGACCCAAGTGAGGAGGGAGGTCCGACCGCCGGACCGGAGGGGACGGCGGACGCCCCCGCCTCTCGCCGGCCTTGGCGGACCGGGCTGCTCGCCGCCGGCCTGTCGGCCGTCTTCTGGGCGCTCCCCCTGATCGGCGTGTGGGTCTGGCTGGGCTCCCCGCCGTGGTGGGTGTGGCTCGCCCTCGCACTACCAGCCGTCGTGAGCGGAATCACCATCGGCGGGCGTGCCGGTCAAGTCCGGCCGGTTCGTGAGACCGTCCTGGCGAACCTCCTCTTCGCCGTCGGGGTCTGCCTGCCGCCGGCGGCCGCAGTCGGGGGCGGGTTGCCGTGGCTGTTCACCGAAGGGGTCCTCCGCACACCGATCGGGTGTGCGCTTGCCGCCCCCGGCCTGGGGGCGGTGTTCGGGGCGGTCGTCGGGGTAGTCATTGTCGTTGCCACCTACCGAACCCCTCGGCCCAGCCTGACTGCGCTCTCCCCTGTGGATGCCGTGGTCGTGGGGGTCGCGGGGGTTATGAATCCCGCGCACGGCGCCCTCTTTTTCGCCGCCGCTGCCCTGGAAGACGCCGTGTCACGGCCGCGGGGGAGGGTGATCGTCGCCGCCGCCGCCGCGCTCGGCGCTGGACTCACGGTCCTGTTCGGCACCTTCACCCTCCTCGGGTGGGGGTGGGCAAGTTTGGCGCTGGGGGCGATGATCGGGGCGTTGGCCTCCGCCGGCCGGGCGGTCAGCGTTTCACAAGACCGGCTCAAGCCGACACCGAAAGGGGCGCTCCTGTTGGCGGTCGCGGTGGTCGGCCTGTGGTACGTGATCGCGATCCCGATTGCCGTATGGGCGCCGGAGGTGTTCCCCGTGCGGGTCCGCATGCCGGCCGCGGAGCCGCCGCCTGCCACTCCTTCGGTCCCGACGGCCCAGCCGTTCACACCCGCCGAAGCGGAGCGGGTGGCGGCGGAACTCGACCGGCGGGAGGTGGGCCGGGCGCTGTTCCAGGTCACCCACCCGTCGGGCGATTTCCGGTCGGCGACTCCCACTGTTCTCTCCCCTGCGCCCGACGGGGGGCGGTTGGTCGGACAGGTGGAAGTCACCTGGTCGGGGACGTCCGGGGCGGTGTACCGTACCACCTACACTCTCACCCTCTCCCGGAACACGGCCGACGTTGAGGTGCGTGCGGACACGGTCTTGTT
The DNA here is from genome assembly GCA_031387445.1 of Planctomycetia bacterium. Taxonomy (GTDB): domain Bacteria; phylum Planctomycetota; class Planctomycetia; order Gemmatales; family Gemmataceae; genus JALHQU01. Next base: position 13,728 of record JANNDF010000439.1, on the reverse strand, counting down.
CAAGGTGAAAGCAGCCAACCGATTCGCGGCCGCCCGAACACTCGCGAAGCTGTCCGCCGAAGCCCAGGCCGCCGTCCGTCGCACAGGGCCGCTTCCGGGAGAGTGACGCCACGGCATGAAGACCGCCAACTACCCACCCTCGCATCGCGGTGATCCCGATGGGTAGCGGCGGGGAGGCCGATCAGGCCCCACCCCCGCCTTTGCGATGGCCGCTCACTGATGGAACAGAATCCTGTGTGGACGGAACCTCTACTCCTCAGAACCCTTCACCGCCGCCCGCAGGTGGTCGCCGTCGGTGGAGATGCCCTCGTAGTGGCGGCACAGCATGGTCCCGTCCTTGTGCCCGAGCAGGGCGGCCACGGTGATCGGGTCGTGCCCCTCCTTCAACTTCCGCGACGCGAAGCAGTGCCGCATCGTACATGGCGAACCGCACGTCCCCCTGCCGGGCCAGCTTCGCCCGCTCCTTCCGCAGCGCGACCAACTTCTCCTGGTGGGCCTTCCGCGCTGCCGCCAGCTCCGCCGGGTCGGAGTACCCCCGCCGCTCGAACCGGGGCAGCCGCGGCAGTTCGGCCTCCGCCCCGGACAGTTTCACCAGCAGCCGCTGGAAGCGGCAGACAATGGCCTGCGCCTTCCACGGGTGGCCGTCCACGTTCAGGAACAGCGGCCCGCTCGGGCCTGCCTCCGCCAACCGCTTCACGATCGCGGCGGCCGCGTCCGACAGGTAGATCACCCGCCACCGCCGCTTCCCCTTGGCCTCGGCCGGCGGGATCTCGACCCGGTGCTGCGCGAGCTTCAGGTGCCGGGCCTCGATCAGCCGGGCCTCCTGCGGGCGGCACCCGGCCTCGTACGCGAACGTGAGCAGGTCGCGGAACGGCTCGTCCTGGACGTGGGACAGGAGGAGGGCGAAGTCGGCCGGGGTCATCCGGCTGTCCCGCTTGGTCGGGCTCGGCTTCTCCACCCCGCGGACCGGACTGGCGGCGATGTACCCCAACTTGGCCGCCCAGTTGAACGGGCGGGTGACGGCGACGATGGCCCCCCGCTTCTGGTTCGCCCCCCACGTCGCCTTGGAGTCCACCCACTCGACCACGTGGAACGGCCGCAGGTCGGCGGCGGGGGTGGCGAGCGGGTTCGGCAGGTGGTCGCAGAACGCCTGGATGTGCCCCCGCGACCACTCGTACGTCCGCGGGGAGCGGTGCTTCTGGCACCAGTCCAGGAACTTGTCGAACACCTCGGCGACGGTCAGGGCGGCGGGGTGTGCAGCATGTGTGGCGGTGGGAGTGGGCTTGGCCCGCTCCACCATGAGCGAGTGGAAGGCCGCCCAGGCGGCCTTTTCGGTCTCGGCGTTCTGCGGGCCGGGAGCCAGCTTGAGTTGCTGCGTGCCGAGCTGGACATACCAGCCGCGGCCGGTGCGGAAAAACGGTTTGGGTTGGTGAGCCATGCGGCGCTCCGGGTGAGACCGGAAGTTCTCTGCCACATTCTCTGCCAGGGTGGCAGAGCCCAAGTGTCTGGGTGCTCGGAATTGCCTGATTTTTAGAGTGGGCAGTCCCGGGGTTGAACCGGGGACCTAGCGATTTTCAGTCGCTCGCTCTACCAACTGAGCTAACTGCCCCTGTCTCAGATTCCGTTTTATAGGCCCGTGCTTCCGGCCCGTCAACGCCTCCGCCGCGTTTCTTCCCCGCATATCATGACAGCTACACGCCACGCGGAGCGACACTCATGGCGATGATGGCCCACAACCTGTTCCTCAAGATCCTCTCCAAGGAGATCCCCGCCGCTATTGCCCACGAAGACGAATTGTGCCTCGCCTTCCACGACATTCACCCGCAAGCGCCCGTTCACGTTCTCATCATCCCCAGGAAGGTGATCCGCACTCACGCCGACCTGGCAGAACAGGACGCTGCCCTGATTGGGCACATTCACATGGTCGCGGTCCAACTCGCCAAGAAACTCGGCCTCGATGCCGGCTACCGCCTGGTCATCAACTGTGACGAACAGGCCGGACAGACCGTGCCGCATCTACACCTGCACCTGCTCGGCGGGCGGGAAATGGGCTGGCCGCCGGGGTGAACCTATGACCGACGACGAACTGCGAACAGCGTTGGCGGAGCGGGTGGCGAGCGTTCGCGGTCGCATCGCGGCGGCGTGCGCGCGGGCGGGGCGCACGGGCGAGGTCACACTCGTGGCGGTGTCGAAGAGCGTGTCGGCGCGTGTGGCGGCAGTGATGCCCGCGCTCGGCGTGCCCGACCTGGGCGAGAGCCGCCCGCAGGAGTTGTGGAAGAAGGCTGCCGCGATCCCGACCGCCCGCTTCCACCTGATCGGCCACCTCCAGCGGAACAAGCTCGACAAGACGGCGGGGCTGTGTGCGATCCTGCACGCGGTCGATTCCGAACGACTTCTGATGGCGCTGAACGAGTTCGGGGTGAAGCGCGGATCGCCAGTGCCGGTGCTGTTGGAGGTGAACTGCTCCCGCGAGGAGGCGAAGGGCGGGTTCACACCGGAGGCGTTCCTGGCACTCTCTGACACCCTGCTGTCACTGGATGGCGTCCAGGTGGGCGGGCTGATGACGATGGCCGCGTACTCGGACGACCCCGAAGCCGCACGCCACACGTTCGTCGAATTGCGGGCGCTACGCGACGCCCTTCGCACTCGCTCCGGGCTGCCGCTGCCGCACCTGAGCATGGGCATGAGCGGGGATTTCGAGGTGGCGGTGGAAGAGGGTGCTACGCTTGTGCGGGTCGGCAGCACACTGTTCAAGGGGTTGGAAGGGGAATGACCGCTACGCCGTTCACCAAGGGCGGGTATCGCCTGCTCCCGCCGGTCGACTACCTCCGCACCGGCCCGGTCGATCACGCCGACTGGAACTACCGCTTCCCGCTCGGCTCGATCAGCCGCCGCCGTCTCGCCCTCGCCACCCGGTTGCTGCCACCCGCCATCGACCGCCTGCTGAAGATCGGCTACGGCAGCGGGGTTCACCTGCCGCACTGGGCGACGAAGGCGAAGGAACTGTACGGGATCGACCCGCACCCGCACGCGACGGAGGTGACCGAGCGGTTGGCCAAACACGGCGTTGCCGCACAACTCGTCAGCGGCTCGGCGGAAGCGATGCCGTACCCGGACGCCCACTTCGACTGCGTGCTGGCCATCAGCGCCATCGAGTTCATCCCCGATTTGCCGGCGGCGTGCCGCGAGATGCGGCGGGTGCTGCTGCCCGGCGGGGCGGTCGTGATCGTCACGCCGGGGCGGTCACCGCTGGTCGATTTCGGACTGAAACTGCTGAGCGGGAACAGCGCGAAGAAGGATTACGGCGACCGCCGGGCGGCCGTGTTGCCGACCCTCCTGGAACACTTCGACCTCGACCGGCGGCTGTCGTTCCCGCCGCTCGTCAGCCGGTTGGTGTGTCTGTACTCGGCCGTGCGGCTGAAGGCGAAAGGGTGAGCGTCAGCCGGACGAGGCGGCCACCGCCCGTTTGCCGGCCACCAGTCGGATGCCCACGTTCAGCAGCATGACCACTCCCATCAGCACCAGCGTGCCGCCCCACGCCTGGTCCTTGTAGTCGGCGTAGGGCACCTGGGCGTAGTCGTTGATCTTGCCGGTGAGGAACGGGAACCGCCCGTTGAGTGTCATCCGGGTGCCGCTGTTCGGGTCATCCGCGTTCACCGGCACGGTGGGCAACTCCTGGTTCTGCTGGGCGGTGAACAGGAGCGGGGCGGTCTCGCCGGCGATCCGCCCCATGGCCAGGAAGATGCCGGTGATGATGGCCGGCAGCGAGGCCGGGATGATCACCCGCAGGGTCGTTTGCATGCGGTTCGCGCCGAGCGCGTAGCTGGCCTCGCGGAGCGAGTCGGGAACCAGTCGCATCGCCTCTTCGGCCGACCGCACCACCACCGGTGTCATGAGGATGCCCAGCGCCACCATGCCGGCCCAGGCGGAGGCGTTCAGCGGGGCCGCCCCGTCGCCCCGCAGCCACTCGTAGGACGGCGCGCACAGCGCCGAATACACGAACAGGCCGATGACGATGGACGGCACCCCGCCAAGCAATTCGGTGACGGTGCGCACCACCGCCGCCAGCGGTGACCGCCGCGCCTCGGTCAGCCACACCGCCGCCAGCAGGCCGAGTGGCACCGCCAGGAGCGTCGCTCCGGCCACCATGATCAGGCTGCCGAGCATGTGGTGCCCCAGCCCGCCCCGCTGCACCGGCCGGCGGGCGGCGTTCACTGGGTAGTCGTCCGACGTGCCGGCGCGGTACGCCTCGTACTTCTCGAACTGGTCGTCGGTCATGTTCGCCCGCGCCCGCTCGGTGAAGAGCGCCGGGTCGGACACCGCCGGCACCCCCCTCATCACGATCAGCCCGAAGATGAGGAAGAGAGGGACGATGGTGACGGCGGTGGCCACGCCGAGTACCCCCGTCATGGTCGTGTTCCAGAAGGCCGCGTTCGACCGTGGGGGTGTGAAATTGGCGGGCGGGGTGGGCAGTTCGCCGGCGGCGACAGGCGGCTGGTCACCGGCGGGCGGGGTGGACTTCCGCACGCGGGTGAGGGCGCCGAGAATGAACCGGGCGAGCAGGTTGGTGACCGCGGTGACGGCGAACAGGATGAGCGCCAGGGCCATGACCGCCGAGCGGGCGTCCGGGTCGCCGGCTTCGGCGATGCTGTTGGCCATCTTGCTGGCGATGGTGTCGCCCTTGCCGAACAGCGGGTCCTGGATGTCGGCCACGTTGCCGATGAGCATGGTGACGGCCATCGTCTCGCCGAGCGCGCGGCCGAGGGCGAGGAAGCTGGCGGCCACGATGCCCGGCCGGGCGGTCGGCAGCACCACCCCCCAAATGGTCTGCCAGCGGCTCGCACCGAGTGCCAGCGCCCCCTCGCGGGAAGTCCGCGGCACCGCCCGGATCACGTCGAAGCTGATGGCCGTGATGTACGGCAGCACCATCACCGCCAGTACCAGCCCGGCGGACAGCACCCCGGTCGCGTCCTGCTTGTCGGTTCCGCTGACGGCCGACAGGAACTTGGTCACGGCCGGGGCGAGTACGGTCAGACCCCAGAACCCGTACACCACGCTCGGAATGGCGGCCAGCAGTTCGATCAGGAACATGCCCGCCTTGCGGAGCCAGGCGGGAGCGATCTCGGACAGGAAGGCGGCCGCCCCGACGCCCAGGGGCACGGCGATCAGCAGGGCGATGGCGGAGGTGACGAGGGTGCCGTACACGAACGCCAGGGAGCCGAACCGGGGCGTCGGGTGGGCCTCGGTCGGCCTCGGCTGCCAGGTGGACGAGGAGAGCAGGCCGTTGTCGGCGGCGGACGCGAACGCCGGCCACGACTGCGCGGCCAGCACGGCCAGCAGTGACACCACACACGCCAACACGCCCACGCCGGCCGCGCGGGTGACGGCGGAGAACAGCACCTCCGGCCAGCGGGCGGGCGGGCGGACGGTGGGGGTGGGCGAGGACATGGGGGTATCTTGGTGAACCCCGGCAGTGATGCCGGGGGTAGCGGGTCGGATCGCCCCCGGCATCACTGCCGGGGTTCACCCGTCGCTCACTCGAACTCGACCGTCGCCAGTTTGTCGGCGATCTTCTTCTGCAAATCGGCAGGCAGGCGGGCGTAGTTCCGCGTCTCGCTCAACTCCTGCCCCTCGGCCGAGGTCGCCCACTTGAGGAACTCGACCAGCGCCTTCCCCTTGTCCTTCGGCTGCTTCTTGTACAGCAGGCAGTAGCTGACGGCGGCGATGGGGTAGGCGTCCGGGCCGTCGGTGTCGGTCAGGTTGTAAGTCAGTTCGTGCAAGGCGTAGTCGCCGGCCTGCGTCTGCTTCATGCCGGCGGTGGCGGCGGCGGTGATACTCTTCAGGTCGGCGAGCACCGGCGTACCCGCCTTGTTCTTCACCGACCCGTACTTCGCCTTCGTGTCCAGGGCGAAGGTCAACTCGACGTACCCGATGGCCCCCTTCACCTTCTTCACGTGTTCGGCCACCCCCTCGTTCCCCTTCTGCCCCGACCCGCCGAAGGTGGTCGGGAACTCCTTCACCGCCCCCACCTTCGACTTGAAATCGCCGCTCGCCTTCGACAGGTAGTCGGTGAAGATGTACGACGTGCCGCTGCCGCCGGAACGGAACACCGGCTCGATGGCCAGGTCGGGCAGGTTCACCCCCTTGTTCAGGTCCGCCAGTCGCGGGTCGTTCCACTTCTTGACCTTGCCCAGGTAGATGTCGGCCAACAGGTCGCCGGTGAACACCAGCGGCTTGTCCACGTCCAGGTTGTACATGGGCACCACCGCCCCCACCACCAGAGGGATGTGCAGCACCGGCCCGTACTTCTCGGTCGCGGTGTCCAGTTCCTTCTTGGTCATCGGGGCGTCGGAGCAGCCGAAGGCCAGTTCCTTGCTGCTCATCTTCTTCACCCCGTCGCTCGACCCGGTGCCCTGGTAGTTGATTTTCACCTTCTCCCCGGTGCGGATGCGGAACTCGTCCGTCCACACGTTCATCGCCAGTTGCACGAACGTGGCCCCGCCGGCGTCCAGGCTGGCCGCCGGCGCGTCGATGATCTGCACGCCGCCGGTCGGAATCGGGCGGCTTGGCCCGCACCCGATGAGCGCGGCGAGGGCGAGGGGGAAGACGGCGACGAGCGCGGGGGTGGACCGCATAGAAGCATTCCTGGGTGAAGCGTGGGAATGCTAGCGACCGGACAAGGCGAAACAACGAACGACGTGTGAAGATTTCAAGTAGGCGGGCCGAGGCCGACGGCGTCGAAGATGACCCCGTGCAGATCGCTCGCCGTGAACGGCTTCCGCAGGAAGCCGGACGGCCGATCCGGGCCGAACGAGGCGAGCACCTCTTGCCGCCCGTACCCGGTGCACAGCACCACCGGCACGTCGGCGCGGAGGCCCCGCAGTTCGCGGAACGTGGCCCGGCCGTCCGGCGGCGGCATCGACAGGTCGAGCAGGACGACGGACACCTGGTCGTGGAAGTTGCGGAAGGTGTCCACCCCGTCCCGCCCGCCGATCGCCGTGAGCACGGTGAACCCGACCGCCTCGAGCAGCTTGCGGGCGATCACCCGCACCTCGTCCTCGTCGTCGATCACCAGCACCGTCTTGCCGCCCCCGCGGGCCGTACTCAGGCTCGGGTCGGCCGACGACCCGACGGCCGGCAGCAGCACGCGGAAGGTGCTCCCGCGGCCGGGCGTCGTGTCCACGTCCACCGCCCCTTTGTGCCCGCGGGCGATCCCCTGGACCGCGCTCAGCCCCAGTCCGCGGCCGGTGAACTTGGTGCTGAAGAAGGGGTCGAAGATCCGCCCGCGGGTCCGCTCGTCCATGCCCACGCCGGTGTCCGACACCTCGAGCACGGCGTACACGCCGGCCGGCAGGTGGCGGGTGGCCGGCTTGCCGCCCAACAGGTCCGGGCTGGCGTGCAGGAGGCCGGTGGACACCCGCACCCGCCCGCCGTCGGCCACCGCGTCGGCCGCGTTCGCCACCAGGTTGAGTAACAGTTGCCGCAGTTGGGTGGCGTCCCCGCGGACGGGCGGGGCCGGGTCGTCCAGGTCGAGTACCAGTTCCGACCCGGCGGGCACCACCGACCGCAGCACCGGGGCCATTTCCCGCACCAGTTCGGTCAGTTGCAACCGGCCGACGACGAACTGTCCGCGGCCGGAGTACGCCAGCATCTGCTGGCACAGCCCGGCGGCGGCCGCCGCCGCCTGTTCCACCTTCCGCAGGCACTCGGCCGCCGGCCCGGCCGTCACGTGCAGCCGCGCTAGCCCGGCGTTGCCCAGTATGGTGGTCAGCCGGTTGTTGAAGTCGTGGGCCACCCCGCCGGCCATCACCCCGAGCGACTCCAACTTTTGCGCCTGGAGCAGTTGCCGCTCGACCGCCCGCCGCGCGTCTTCCGAGCGATGGCGGTCGGTCACGTCGATGCCGATGCCGGCCACGTACCACCGCCCGTCTTCGGCCTGGAGCGGGAACATGACGTTGTGCCAGGAGGCCGGCTCGCCGTCCGGCCCGTCGATCATGTCGTACTGATCCACCACCCGCCGGTCGGTCAGCACCCGCCGGTCGTTACCGATGAACCGCTCGGTCGCCTCCGCCGACCACACCTCCGCGATCGTACGCCCGATGAGGGTGTCGGCCGGTCGGCGGGTGGACCGCTGGTACTCGGCGTTCACGAACACGTACCGCCCGGCCTCGTCGCGGAGCCACATGGAAAAGGGGGCGAACTGGCCGAATCGGGCGAAGGCGTCCACCATTGTGGGCTGCGCCGGCGGCTCCAAGGTGACGAGGACGGAGGAGGTGCCGGCGACGGACACGAGCCGCGCCTGCACCGTCACCCCGCAGGCGGTGAGGGTGGCGACCGCCGGCCGCCCGTGGCCGGCGGTCGCGGCGGCGCTGGTCCACCCTTCAACGGCGGTCACAGCGGGCGGGATGGGGCGGCCGAGCAGTTCCGACTGAGGCGTGCCGACCCACGCGGCGAACGCGGCGTTCACCGTCTGAACGGTCTGGTGGGAATCGATCACCGCCGCAGCGACGGGCAGGGCGTCGATCAGAGCTTGAGTCGGCACGGTGGGTCCCGAAGCCTTGCGGAGTTTCGAGCGTGTTCCCCGCAGAGGGTGTGGGGAACTCAGGACTCATGACCTGAGAGAAACTACCTCCGTGCCGCTCACCGCGAGTGCACGCACCACCCGCCAGCGGCCGCCCATGTCCTTCACCGACCCGAGCGAGTGCAGGCCGGCGGAGGCGAACAGGTCTCGGACGGCGGCATCCTGGGTCCAGCCGACTTCCACCATCAGACACCCGCCGGGCTTCAACCACCCGGCCGCCGACGTGGCGATCAGACGATAAAAATGTAGTCCGTCCGGCCCGCCGTCCAAGGCCAGCCGCGGTTCGTAGTCCCGCACCCCGGAATCGAGTGTCTCAATTTCCGACAGTGTAATGTACGGCGGATTGCACGCGATCAGGTCGAACCGGGTGGCGGGCGGCAGCGGGTCGAACAGGTCGCCGGTGAGAACCGTCACCCGGTCGGAGACCCCGTGCCGGGCGGCATTACGGACGGCCACGGCACACGCGTCCGGGGAGATGTCGACCGCCGTCACCCGCGCGGCCTTCATCTGATGGGCGACGCTCACCCCCACGCACCCGGACCCGGTGCAGAGATCCAGGACAGTCGGCGACGGCTTCCCCTTCAAAAACTCAACACCAGATTGCACAAGCGTCTCGGTGTCCGGGCGGGGAATGAGGACCGCCGGGGTCACCTCGAACGTGAGCAGGTAGAAGTCTTTGGTGCCCACCAGGTAGGCCACCGGGCAGCCGTCGGTGCGCCGCTTGATGAGTTCGCGGAACTGCTGCCGCTCGGCGTCGGTCGGTTGGTCGTCGTACCGGGTGAGCACTTCGATCGGGCGGCATTGGAGGACGTGGGCCAGTAGCAGACGCGCTTCCTTGGCCGGGTCGTCGATCTTCTTGGCCGCGAAATGTTTGGCCGTCCACGTCAGCAGGTTCCGCACCGTCCAGACGGTCGGGGTGGGGTCGCTCGACATGCGAATCCGTCCGGCTGGGAGGTGGGGCGAGGGTGGGGAATTGTAGCCGGGCCACCCCCCGGACGGGAGGTCAGCGGGTCACTCGCCCGGCAGAACCCCGCGGAGGCTCTCGTACACCGTCTCGGGCGAGTCGTACGCGGCCACGTCTCGGAGGATGCCGGCCCGCCGGTAGTGTTCGACGAGGGCGTCGTTGTTCCGGTGGAACTCGACCAGCCGGCGGCGGATGGTCTCTTCTTTGTCGTCGTCACGGAGGGCCAGTTTGCCGCCGCAGCGGTCGCACACGCCGTCCACCTTCGGCGGGCGGAAGGCCAGGTTGAAGCAGGTGAGGCAGTCCTTCCGCTCGCAGCAGCGGCGGCTGGAGATCCGCCGCACCACCTCGTCGTCCGAAATGTCCAGGTAGATGACCGCGTCCAGGTGGAGGAACTGCTGGGCGAGGAGGGAGTCGAACGCGATGGCCTGGGCGTAGGTGCGTGGGTAGCCGTCCATGACGAACTTCTCCGGCCGGTTGGCGCGGAACAGTTCGGCCACCAGATCGTTCACCACCGAATCGGGCACCAGCAGGCCCTGGTCGATGAGAGGCTGGGCGATCTGCCCGACGGGGGTGTTCTGCTTGATGGCAACGCGGAACATGTCGCCGGTGCCGACCAGGGTCAGTCCCAGCCGATCCCGCAGCAGTGCCGCTTGCGTCCCTTTGCCGCACCCGGGGGGGCCGACCAGCACCAATCGCATGGGCAAATCCTGGAAACCCGAGTCGGACTCGGTTCACGGTTCCTTCACAGCGCCTCATTCTCCGACCTGGGAGGAAGCGCAGCAAGGGCGCGGGCGGAAATGGGTGACGGGGTTACTTTCCCAGCAGACCGTCCACCACCCAGCAGCCGCGGGCGTGCGGGCCGGGACCGCGGCAGTGAGCGAGTACGTCGGGGTGGTCGCACCCCGCCTCTTCGAGCGCGTCGGCAAGAATCGGCAGGCGGTCGAAGGCACGCTCGGCGTAGATGCCGGAGGCGAGCGCGCCGGCAGTTTCCGTTCGCCACCGCGGGTCGAAGGCGACCGGCCGGAACGGGTTGCCGACGATGCAGCGGACCACTTCCAGAACCCACTCCAGTCGCATGGGCGGATCGGAATAGGCAACGTGCTTCCGGATCGTCCGCGCGAGCAGTTCGTCGCGGACCAATGCCAAGTTTGCTACCTGCCACATGCCTTCATAGGCCCAACATCGCTCCCAGGCCTGATCCAAGGTCAACCTGCCCTCGATCACCTCTTGTCCCAAGTGCGACACGGGTTTCGCATCGCAGTTCGGTTGCGCCTCAATACGCTTGGCGAGTTCGACACACACCATGCGAAGCCGGCGAACGCCGGCCGGTCCCCAGGCCAGCGTGTAGTCGAGGTCGAGGAGGTGCTGCCAGAGTTCCGGCGGGTATTCGTTCACAACACACCTCACCCCTCGTCCGCCGCGATCTCACGCCGGCGTTTCTCGAACAACTCCGTCGCAACCGGCCACCTGTTAGCCCGACGCGCGAGCGAGGGGCCAATCGCGTCAACGAAGAATCCGGAAGCCGCGGGATTCGGTTCGCTCACACGCTTTCCGCAACGGCGGTTGGCCCCACGCTCGCGCGTCGGGCTAACAGGTGGCCGGCTTCGCTACGGTCTACGCGTGGATCGCCATGCCCAGCCATGCCGCCCTTGCCGCTTCGCCGACGCTCTCGGTCAGGCTGGGGTGGCCGTGGACCATGCGGGCGATGTCCTCGGCGCTGCCCTTGTACTCCATCACCGCCACCGCTTCGGCGATCAAATCCGACGCCCTCGGCCCCAAGATGTGAACGCCGAGCAGACGGTCGGTCTTGGCGTCGGTGATGACCTTCACAAATCCATCCGTCTCGTCCATCGCCTTCGCCCGCCCGCTGGCTACGAACGGGAACTTGCCCACCTTGTACCCCTCGCCCTTCGTCCGGCCGGTGGCCTGCACCTGCTCTTCCGTCAGGCCGACGCTCGCCACCTCGGGCCAGATGTAGATGGCACTCGGAATGCAGTCGTAGTTCAGGTGCGGCTTGTGGCCGGCCAGCATCTCGGCGAACGCCACGCCTTCTTCGCTCGCCTTGTGTGCGAGCATCGGCCCGTCGATCAGGTCGCCGATGGCGTACACGCCGGCCACGTTCGTCTTGAACGACTTGTCCACCGCGATCTTGCCGGACTTCTTGTCGTAGGTCACGCCGGCCTCGTCCAGCCCCAACCCGCCGGTGAACGGCCGACGCCCGACCGCCACGAGCACCTTGTCGCCGGTCACTTTCACTTCACTACCGTCCTTCGCCTGAGCGGTGACGGTCACGCCGTGGTCGCCGAGCACGCCGTTGCCCACCTTTACCCCGGTCACTTTGGTGTCGAGGTGGAAGATGAAGCCCTGCTTGACGAGCAGCTTGTGAACCTGCGTGGCCACTTCGCCGTCGCAGATGGTCAGGATGCGGGGGAGGAACTCGATGACCGTCACTTCCGAACCGAGCCGCCGCCACACGCTCCCAAGTTCCAGCCCGATGTATCCGCCGCCGACGATGATGAGGTGCTTCGGCACGCTGTCGAATGCAAGGGCTTCGGTGCTGCTCACCACCGTCTTGCCGTCGTACTTGAGGAACGGCAACTCCACGCTCTCGCTGCCGGTGGCGAGCAGCACGTTCTCGGCTTCGAGTTGCGTCTTGGTGCCGTCGTCGTCGGTCACTTCCACCTTGCCGCCCCCGAGCAGTTTGCCGGTGCCGTAGTACGGCGTCACCTTGTTCTTCTTGAACAGGAAGGTGATGCCGTCGGTGAGCGACTTCACCACCCCGTCCTTCCGCCGCATCATCTCGCCCAGGTCGAGCGACACCCCGCCGACCTTGATGCCGTGCTTGGCCAGCTTGTGCCGCGTCACCTCGTACAGCTCGCTCGAATCGAGCAGCGCCTTGCTCGGGATGCACCCGACGTTCAGGCACACCCCGCCGAGCGCCTTGCCCGCTCGCTTCTCGATGCACGCCACCTTCTTGCCGAGCTGGGCGGCACGAATGGCCGCGACGTACCCGCCCGGCCCGGCCCCGATCACGATCAGGTCGAACATCTCCGCCATCAGTGGATCCTCAAAAATGATTCACCGCCGAGGGCACAAGAGGGCACATGAGAAGAGGGAGAGAAAGAGAGTCCGGCGTTCCACACTCTTCTCTGCCTTCCTCACGTGTCCTCTTGTGCCCTCGGCGGTGAAATGCTTGGTTCAGATCGAGAACAACATCCGCTCCGGGTCTTCCAGGCACTCCTTGATCCGCACCAGGAACTGCACCGCCTCGCGGCCGTCGAGCAGGCGGTGGTCGTAGCTGAGGGCCAGGTACATCATCGGGCGGATGACGATGGCGTCGTTCACCACCACCGCCCGCTTCTGGATGGAGTGCATGCCCAGGATGGCCGTCTGCGGCGGGTTCAGGATGGGCGTGCTGAGCATCGAGCCGAAGATGCCGCCGTTCGTGATGGTGAACGTGCCGCCCTGCATCTCCTGGATGCCCACCTTGCCGTCGCGGGCGCGCTTGGCCACGTCGCCGATGGCCTTCTCGATGTCGGCGAACGTCTTCTTGTCCGCGTCCCGCAGCACCGGCACCATCAGCCCCTTCTCGGTGCTGACGGCCACGCCGATGTCGTAGAAGTGCTGCTGCACCACGTCGTTGCCGTCGATGCGGGCGTTGACGACGGGGAACGCCTTCAGTGCCTCGACCGCCGCCTTCACGAACACGCTCATGAACCCGATCTTCACGCCGTACTTCTTCTCGAACTTCTCGTTGTACTTCGCCCGCAAGTCTTGAATGGCCGACATGTCGGCTTCGTTGAACGTGGTCAGCGTGGCGGTGGTGTTCTGGCTCTCCAAAAGCCGCTCGCCGATCCGCTTGCGGATCATGCTCATCGGCTGGCGGGTCTCCCGCACGCCCTCCTCCCGCGGCACCGGGATGGGCACCACCTGGGCCGTCACTTTGGTCAGGCTCTTGTCTTCAACAGCGGACTTACGCCCGCCGCTCGCCTCGTGACTGATGATGTCGTCCTTCGTGATCCGCCCGCCGGGGCCGGTGGCGGGGAGCTTGGTCGGGTCGAGATCCTTGTCGCGGATGGCGGCCGCGGCGGCGGGGGAGGCGCGGACTTCCGGCGAGCGGGGGGCGTCAGCCCCCTGGTTTTTGGTTTCGTTACCAGCCCGCTCACGCGGGCCGCTCGCCGGT
>JANNDF010000406.1:0-3914 GCA_031387445.1 Planctomycetia bacterium | reverse complement strand
CCCAGATCATCGACCTGACCGCCCGCAAGCAGGCCGAGGAGGCGCTGCGGCGGGCGACGGCCGAGGCCGAGGCCGCCAGCCGGGCGAAGAGCGAATTCCTGGCCAACATGAGTCACGAGATCCGCACCCCGATGAACGGCGTGCTGGGCATGACCGACCTGCTGTTGGAGACGGACCTGACGCCGGACCAGCGGGCGTCCGTCGGGCTGGTGAAGTCGTCCGCCGACGCCCTGCTGACGGTCATCAACGACATCCTCGACTTCTCCAAGATCGAGGCCGGCAAGCTGGACCTCGACCCGGTGCCGTTCTCCCTCCGCGACACGGTCGGCGACACCCTGAAGGCGCTCGCGGCCCGTGCCCACGCCAAGCGGCTGGAACTGACCTGTGACGCCCGCATGGACGTGCCCGACCTGCTCACCGGCGACGCCCACCGCCTACGCCAAGTGCTCACCAACCTGGTGGGCAACGCCATCAAGTTCACCGATCACGGTGAGGTGGTGGTGCGGTGCGAGCGGGTGACCGCCGCCGGCGACCCGGCCACCGCCGTCCGCCTGCGGTTCGCCGTGTCGGACACGGGCATCGGCATCCCGGCGGACAAACTGCGGGCGGTGTTCGAGCCGTTCACCCAGGCGGACGGCAGCACCACCCGCAAGTACGGCGGCACCGGGCTGGGGCTGACCATCTGCCAGCGGCTGGTGGAACTGATGGGCGGGCGGGTGTGGGCGGAGAGTGAGCCGGGCAAGGGGAGTACGTTCTTCTTCGACGTGCGGCTGGAGCCGGCGAGCGGGTCGTTCGAGCGGGCGGTCGGGGTGCCGGCCGACCTGACCGGGCGGGATGTGCTGATCGTGGACGACAACGCCACCAACCGGCGGGTGCTGGCCGAACTGGTGCGGCACTGGGGCGGACGGCCGACCTCCACGGCGAGCGGCCCGGAAGGTCTGGACGAGTTGAAGTGGGCGGCCGCCCGCGGCGCCCCGTTCCCGCTGGTGCTGCTCGACGGCATGATGCCGGAGATGGACGGGTATCAGGTGGCCGAACGAATCCGGCAGGACCCCGCCCTGGAAGGCACCACGGTGGTGATGCTCACCTCGGCCGACCGCCAGGGGGACGCCGCCCGCTGCCGCGCGCTCGGCGTGGCGTTCCTGGTCAAGCCGGTCAAGCCGGCCGAACTGAACCGTGCCATCGCCACCGCGTTCGCCGCACCGGGTAGCAGCAGCCGGGGTCTCCCCAAGCTCACCCGCCCACAAGCCGACGCCGCTGCGGACCCGGGCATCCGTCCGTTGCGGATCCTGGTGGCCGAAGACAACCCGGTGAACCAGAAGGTGATCACCGGCCTGCTGGCGAAGGGGAATCACGTCGTGACGCTGGCCGACGACGGGCGGCAGGCCGTGACGGCGTTCGACGCCGGGTCGTTCGACGTGGTGCTGATGGACGTGCAGATGCCGGAGATGGACGGGTTCGAGGCGACTGCCGCCATCCGGCAACGGGATGACGCCAGCGGCCGCCACACGCTGATCGTGGCCATGACCGCCCACGCCATGAAGGGCGACCGCGAGCGGTGCCTGGCCGCCGGGATGGACGAGTACGTGAGCAAGCCGGTGCAGCGATCCGAACTGCACCGCGTGCTGGCGTGGGCCGCAGGCCAGACGCCGGTGGTGAAACCGGCCGAGACCGTTTCGCCGGCCGAGCCGACGCCGGCCCCGCGGGGGCAACTCCCGCCGCTCGACCGGGCGGCAGCCCTCGACCGCCTGGGCGGGGATGAAGAACTGTTCGCCGAAGTCGCCACCGTGTTCCGCGGGGACGCCCCGAAACTGCTCGACCAACTGAGCCGGGCGGTCGCCGCCGGTGACGCCACGACCGTGCGCCGAGCCGCACACGGGCTGAAGGGGGCGGCCGGGTACGTCGGCGGCGGGCCGACGGCGACGGCCGCCGAGGAGATGGAGCGGATCGGCGCGAGCGGCGACCTGACGGCCGCGGGTGAGACGCTGGTGATGTTGGCCCGCGAGGTGACGCGGCTGACCGCCGCCCTTTCCTGAGACACCGCCGCCTGAGTGCGGCCCGGAGACCGACCGATGACGGACGCGCAGCCCCTGACGATCCTCGTGGTGGACGACTCGGCGGTGGACCGGTTGGTGGCCCGCCGGCTCCTCGAGAAGCACGGCGGGTGGACGGTCGTGCAAGCCGCCGACGGCGGAGAAGCGCTCACCGCGATGGCCAGTTCCCTCCCGGCGGCGGTGCTCACCGACCTCCAGATGCCGGGGGTGGACGGGCTGACGCTGGTGGAGCGGGTGCGAGAGCAATACCCGCGGGTGCCGGTCATCTTGATGACCGGTCAGGGGAGCGAGGAGATCGCCATCGCCGCCCTGAAGGCAGGCGCGGCCAGCTACGTCCCCAAGCGGCGGCTGGCCACCGACCTGATCCCCGCCCTCGAACAGGTGTTGGCCGTCTCCCAGACGGACGACCGCCGGGGCCGGGTGCTGGCCGCGCTGAGCGAGCGGGTCTCACGCTTCACCCTGGAAAGCGACCCGGCCCTGGTCAGCCCGCTGGTGCAGATGTTCCGCGAAGAGATGGCCGCCTTCGGCCTGTGCGACGCCACCGCCACCACCCGCTCCGGCATCGCACTGGAAGAGGCACTGCTGAACGCGGTGTACCACGGCAACCTGGGCGTCAGTTCGGAGTTGAAGTTGCTCGCCAACGGGACGTTCGAGAAGACCGCGGCGGAGCGGCGTGTTCAGGAGCCGTACTGTGCCCGCCGGGTGTTCGTGACGGCCGAACTCACCCCGCAGGGTGCCACGTTCGTGATCGAGGACCAGGGGGCGGGGTTCGACGTGTCCGCCCTGCCCGACCCGACCGACCCGGCCAACCTGGAGAAGCCGAGCGGCCGCGGGGTGCTGTTCATGCGGACGTTCATGGACGAGGTGACGTACAACCCGACCGGCAACCGGGTGACACTCGTGAAGCGTCGGGAAGCGGGCGACGAAGCAACCCCCACCGAAATCGGCACCGCCGGTTGACCACCCGTTCGCCCCCCTCAGGCCAGACTATGTCCGACACACCCACCCCCGATCCGGTGGCGGAGTCCACCACCCCTCCGCCGCGTGGCCACGCCTCGAGCGGCGGCATTTCCGGCACGGTGCGCTACCCCACCCGGCGGGTGGTGCCGGCACGCGTGCTCATCGCTGAGGACGACCCGGTGTCGTGTACGGTGTTGGAACGCACGTTACACGGGTGGGGGCACGAGGTGGTCGTCACCCGCAACGGGACGGAAGCGTGGGACGTGTTGTGCCGGGACGACTCCCCACGCCTGGCCATCCTCGACTGGATGATGCCCGGCCTGGAAGGGCCGGAGGTGTGCCGCCGGGTGCGGGCGCTCGCCCGCCCGGTTCCCACCTACCTCATCCTGCTCACCGCCCGCGGGGCGAGCGACGACGTGGTAGCCGGGCTGGACAGCGGGGCGGACGATTACGTCACCAAGCCGTTCGACCGCCCGGAACTCCGCTCGCGGGTGCGGGTGGGGGAGCGGGTGTTGGCCTTGCAGGAGGGGTTGGCCGAGCGGATCGGGCAGCTCGAAGAGGCGCTCGGCCAGGTGAAGGAACTGAAGGGGCTGTTGCCGATCTGCAGCTACTGCAAGTCGGTGCGGGACGACCACAATTACTGGCACCGCGTCGAGACGTACATCACGGCCCACTCGGCGGCGCGCTTCAGCCACGGCATCTGCCCCGGCTGCTGGAAGGACGTCGTCGTCCCGGAACTCGGCGCCCAAGAAGCGAAGGGCTGACGGATCACGCCCGTCCGGCGGCGCGGAGCGTTCGGGAGACGGGCTTCGACGGCCGGGGAATGGAGCGGAACCGGAGGCCGACGAGGAATCGAACGAAGCGCAGCACCTCGCGGAAGCCGAGCTTGGACTCGCCGGC
>JANNDF010000380.1:0-6741 GCA_031387445.1 Planctomycetia bacterium | reverse complement strand
CTGTCATCTCCCCCCGTGCCCGCAGGCTGGCCGAGCGACACGACATCGACTGGACCCAGTTGAACGGCACTGGCAGCACCGGCCGCATCCGCGAGCGGGACGTAGCGGCGGTGGCCCCGACCGCCGGTGTCATCCCGTTGTCACCGATCCGCCGCACGATCGCCGCACGCATGGTCGAGAGCCGCCAGCAGACCGCCCCGGTTACGCTCACCGCCACCGCCGACGCGACGAACCTCGTCAACCTCCGCAGTCAGTTCGAGGCCGCCGGAGGTGTGGTGTCCGCGTACACCGACTTCCTCCTGAAACTGGTGGCGGTGGCGCTGCAACAACACCCGACGCTCGCCGCCCGGTGGACTGACGCCGGCCTGCGGCTGTCTCCCCGAATCGACATCGGCCTGGCCGTGGATACCAACGCCGGGTTGCTCGTGCCGGTGGTGCGCGACGTGCCCGCCCTCGGCCTGAGGCAACTGACGGAGCAAACCCGCGAACTCGCCGACCGCGCCCGGCGTGGCGTGCTCACCACGGCGGAGATGACTGGCGGGTGCTTCACCGTCACCAGCCTGGGGGCGTTCGGCGTCGAGTTCTTCACCCCGATCATCAACTACCCCGAGTGTGCCATTCTCGGCGTGGGAGAGATCAAACGGGTGCCGGTGATCGACGGCGACCGGGTGGTGGGTCGCGAGCAGTTACCGCTGAGTTTGACCTTCGATCACCGGGTGGTGGACGGGGCGCCGGCGGCGAAGTTCCTTCAGACGCTGTGCGCGCTGATCGCCAACCCCGCCCCGTCGCTGGTCACGTAGAGGTACGCCATGACAGCCGACCTTTCGGGAACCGTTAGCCTCGTCACCGGGGCGGCCCGCGGCATCGGGCAGGCCATCGCCGACCGCCTCGCGGCGAACGGCAGCACCGTCTATTACACCGACCTCGACGCGGGGCAGTGTCAAGCCGCCGCCGCGAAGTCGCCCAACGGCCGTGGGCTGAAGCTGGACGTGACCGACACCGCCGACATCAAGTCCGCTATCGCTCGCATCATCGCCGATCACGGCCGGCTCGACCTGCTGGTGAACAACGCCGGCATCAACACGGCCACTGACCGCAAGCCGATCGACGACTACAGTCGCGACGACTGGGACCGCATTCTGGCCGTAGACCTGACCGCCGTTTTCGAGATGAGCAAAGCCGCCGCCGCGGTGATGCGGGGGCAGGGCCGCGGGCGGATTGTCAACATCGCCAGCATCGCCGGGCTGGTGCCGCTCCGGTTGCAGTCGGGATTCGTGGCGGCAAAGGCCGGGGTGGTGAACCTGACCAAGTCGATGGCCCTGGAGTTGGGGCCGCACGGGATACTTGTGAACGGCATCGCTCCCGGCTCGATTCTGACCGTCGGCACGCGGCAACTCTTCTACGGCGACGGCGGGGAGTACAAGGAGACGGCCCGGCGGATGCTCGACCACGTCCCGCTCGGGCGGCCGGGCACGGTGGACGAGATCGCCGTCGCCGCCCTGTTCCTGGCCGACCCCGAGAACAGCTACATGAACGGCCACATCCTGATCGTGGACGGCGGCTGGACGGCGGGCTACACCCGTGACTTCTAACCGACGCGAGCAGGCCGCGACCGTACCTTCCTGGAGCAGTACCCGGCGTGCCTGTTCCAGACGCTGTGGAACTGTTGCCTCCGGCAACACTGAGGCAAGGCAAAACGCCGACAGGGTCGTCCTGGATGTCCGCACCAGCAGCCGGCTGTCGACCCATTCGCCTCGTTTGTCCTACACCCCTCGTCACCAGGTCTGAGACCTCCCCCTGTGTTACTCGCTTTGTTTCATGAACGACGGGCGGGAAGCCAGCGCGGTGACGGCGGAGATGACACAATTTCATACGGATGCATTACTTACGGCGAGTACATTGGCACGTGGAGGGACTACGTGGAGTGGCGAAATTGAAACGAATCGCACTCGGCTCACCTCAGGGCTTGAACGGTTCCCCCCGAACGCTGACTCTGGCATTTTCCCCACATTCCGCAAACTTTCGTGTGACGTGAACTACACTTGCCGGCCATCCCGACCGGCGGAGTCTGCCATGTCCGTGGAAGAACCGCAACGCACCGAACGCCTTCTGCCGCCAAAGGCCGGCGCTCGGCCTGAACCCCTTTCACCACCGCCAATCATCCCCGCGAGTCCGACTGACATGACTCTGGTGGGGCACGACATCGCCCAAAGTGCGAACACTCCCATACCACAGCGGGACCGCTTCCCCCACCTGCCGGGCTACGCCCTCCAGTGTGAACTCGGCCGCGGCGGGATGGGGGTGGTGTACCGGGCGTCGCAAGAACGCCTCAACCGGACTGTCGCGGTGAAGATGCTGTTGCACCACGATTTTTCGGACGTGTCCGACGTGGTACGGTTCCGGAGTGAGGCGGAGGCGGTGGCGGCCATCCCGCACCCGCACGTGGTGAAGGTGTACGAGTCCGGACAGCACGAGGGGCGGTCGTACTTCGCCATGGAATACCTGCCGGGGGGCACACTCCACGCCAAGTTGCGGGCGACCGCGCCGTTCCCGCCGGACGAGGCGGCGGCCCTTGTGGAGAAGTTGGCGAGGGCCGTACACTCCGCCCACTCCATCGGCATCGTCCACCGCGACCTGAAGCCGGGGAACGTGCTGTTCGACGCCGCCGGCGAACCCCGCGTAACCGATTTCGGGCTGGCCAAGCGGACCTCACAGGAGTTGACCCAGACGCAAGCCGTCATGGGCACACCGGCGTACATGCCACCGGAGCAGGCCGCCGGGCGGGCCAAATACGTCGGCCCCCCGGCCGACATCTACGCCCTCGGGGTCATCCTGTACGAGTGCCTGACCGGGTGTACGCCGTTCACCTGCGAGGACTCCCTCGTCTTACTCAACCAGGTGATCGCCGACGAGCCGCCCTCCATTTGCAAGAAGACGCCGGGTGTCCCCCGCGACCTGGAACTGATCTGCTTCAAGTGCCTGGAGAAGGGTCCGGCGGATCGGTATCAGACCGCGGCGGAACTGGCCGCCGACCTGCAACGGTACGCGAACCGCGAGCCGGTGAGCGTCCGACCAGCCGGCGTGATCGAGAAGGCCATCAAGTGGGCGAAGCGGCGGCCGACGCTGGCCACCGCCTACGGGCTGGGTGTGCTGGCGGCGGCGCTGCTGCTGTTCGGCGGCGGGGCGGCAGTGCTGGCCGTACAAGCGGCGTGGGCGAGAGACGACGCCAACCGCCACTGGCGCGCGACCGAAGAGGCGCGAGAGAAGTTGGAACAACAGGCGAGGGAGTTGGAGTCCGCACGGGCGATCGCCGACGAGCACTGGAAGGCGGCCGAGAAGGCACGGGACGCCCTCCAGAACAAGCACGAGGAGTTGGGCACTGCCCTGGCCGGGGAGACGAAGGCGAAGGAGTTGCTGGTGAAGGAGCACACGAACTTGATGGCGGCCCGCGAGGAGTTGGAGCGGGCCCGCTACTTCGCCAACGTCGCACTCGCCCACAAAGAAGCGACGGCCGGCAACTTCCTCCGGGCGGCGGACCTGCTCGACGCCTGCCCCCCGGCCCGCCGCGGGTGGGAGTGGTGGCACGCGTACAACACCGTCCACCTGGACTCGGCCAGCGGGGTGGCCGGCCTTCTGATGCGAGACATCGTGTTCACCGGCGTCAAGCAGAACGTGATGACCGCGCACGACCACTCGCTGTACGTCCGGTTCGATTTCGACACCGGCCGCGGCACCGACTTCCTCTTGAGCGAGGGCAACTACTCGATCCGCTTTTCGGCCGACGGCCGCCGAGCCGTGGGGGTTCGGAATTGGGAGCGAGAGTACCCGGACGGGGTGGTCGTCTGGGATGTGGCCACCCGCAAGCGGTTGGCCGCCTTCCCGTCACCCAAACAGTCCTGCCAGATGTTCGAACTGTCGGCGGACGGGAAGCGGGTGGTGTTCCAGTACTTCAACGAGCCGATCCGCTGTTTCGATGTTGACACGGGCAAGCCGCTGGGCACACTCAAAGCCGAATTGGCCGGGTGGACACGAGCCGGCCTGTCGGCCGACGGGCGGCTGGCGATCGCGGTGGCCGACGGCCATGGGGTGGTCTGGGCGACCGACACCGGGAAGGAGGAGAAGCGGCTGGCGTGCGAGTCGGGCCAGGTGGCCGCGGTCGGGATGTCGCCGGACGGGAAGACGGCGGCGACCGGTTCGACCGCCGGCGAGGTGCGGTTCCACCCGACCGGCGGCCAACCGATCACGGTGCCCCGGGCGCACATCGGCGGGGTGACGGGGTTCGCCTTCTCGGCCGACGGGAAGAAGGCCGCCTCCGCCGGAGAGGGCGGGGCGGTGCGGGTCTGGAACCCGGCCACTGGCGCCCCACTGGTGCAATTCCACGGGCACACCAAGCCGGTCGTCGCGTTGGCGTTTCATCCGGACGGGGAGTACCTGGTGTCGTGTGATGCCGGCGGCGGGTTCTGCGTGTGGCCGCTCATCGGCACGCACGCCTCCTCGTACCCGCTGGCGGTCGGCCGTGACATGAAAAAGGCGTTCGCCTGCGACCGCGACGTCACCCGTGTGTTCGCCGGCGGGGATGGCACCCAGGGTCTGGAGTGGAGACTGTTGGCGAGCACCACCGCCAGTATCAACGCCCCGTCGGGCGAAACTTTTACGAGCAGCGCGATACACCCGACGAGACCGCAAAAAGTGTTGGGCACGGACCGCGGCGGGGTCTTCCTTCAGCCGCACACGGATCTGGACGCGATCGCCCTGGAGAGCCACGGGGGCCGCGTGTGCGTGCTCAAGTATTCCGCCAACGGCGCTCGAATCGTCGGCACCTCCCCGCACGACTTCCGGGTGTGGGACGCCGGTACAGGGAATGTCCTCACCGCCATCTCCATCCGAGACATCGGCACGGCAGTCGCCATCAGCCCCGACGGCAAATGGGTGGCCGCCCGCCACGGCAAGGACGGCGTCTTCCTGGCCGAGGTGGGGACGAAGAACGAGTGCTATCTGAGTGCGTACTCGGACGTGTCCGCCCTCGAGTTCACCCCCGACGGGAAAAACCTTGTGGTGGGAGCCCGCGATTGGGGTTTGACCGTGTTCCCCCTCACCCCGAGGCCGAAAGGCTATGCCACCCTGGCGGGCGGCAGAAAGTACGTCGGGCACACCTCCCCGGTCACGAGCATCGGGTTCAGCCCGGACGGTACTCGCATCGCCAGCGGGGCTGCCGACGGGAGCGTACGTGTGTGGGACGTGACCTCCGGGCACGAGGCCATCGGGCTGTCGACCAGGGCCAAAGACGCAGTGACCGCCGTCTGGTTCACGTCCGACGGGAAACGCCTGGTGGCTCAAACGGAATCGGCCCCACCGGTCGTGTTTGAGGGCTCCCACCGCCACCTCGCCTACCGCACCGACCGACCGTTGCCGCACGCGCCGGCGAAGGAACCGGGCAGATAGAATGCCCGACATGAATGGGCACGACTACGACGCGGTGGTAATCGGGGCGGGGGCGGCCGGGCTGATCGCCGGCACCTTCGCCGCCGAGCGGGGGCGGCGGGTGCTGGTGCTGGAGAAGGGCAAGAAGGCGGGCGTGAAGATCCTCATGTCCGGCGGCACGCGGTGCAACATCACGCACCACTGCGACACTCGCGGGATCATCGCCGCGTTCGGGCCGAACGGCAAGTTCCTGCACTCGGCACTCGCCGGGTTCACCCCGCAACAAGTGGTCGAGTTCTTCAACGCCGAAGGCGTGGCGACGAAGGTTGAAGACACGGGCAAAATCTTCCCGGTGAGTGACCGCGCACTCGACGTACTGAACGCGCTGCTCCGGCGGCTGAACCGCAGCGGGGCACAACTCGCTCTCACCGAACCGGCCGTTGATCTCGAAGCCATCACCACCGGCGGGTTTCGAGTCGTCACCGCTCGGCGAACGTTCTCCTGCGAACACGTCCTCGTCACCACCGGCGGGCTGTCGTTCCCCGGCTGTGGCACCACCGGCGACGGGTACGCCTTCGCCCGCAAGTTCGGCCACACCATCGTTCCCACCCGCCCGGCACTCGTGCCGCTGACGACACAACCGGAGTGGGTGCCCGAACTGAAGGGCATCACTATGCCGAAGGTCGGACTGAAGGTGACGGACGGCGGGCCGAAGCCGCTGACCGCTCGCGCCGGATCGGTGTTGTTCGCCCACTTCGGGCTCACCGGTCCGGCCCCTTTGGATGTGAGCCGAGCCGTCAGCGGACACCCCGACCCGGGCAAGTTGCTGCTCGAAGTGGACTACCTCCCCGACACGCCGGAGGCGGAGTACGAGGAGTTCCTGCAACGCGAGACGGTGGCGAACGGGAAGAAGCAACTGGCGGTGGTGATGGCCGAGCGGCTGCCGCGGCGGTTGTGCGACCAGATGCTGACGCTCGCCGGGATGCCGGAGACCCGCACCGCGGCGGCGCTCAGCAAGGACGACCGCCGCAAGCTGGTGGGGTTGGCGAAGCGGATGACGATCCCCCTTCGCGGCACGCTCGGCTACGAGAAAGCCGAGGTGACGGCCGGCGGGGTGTGCCTGGACGAAGTCGATTCACGGACGATGCAGAGCAAGCGGCAACCGGGGCTGTTCTTCGCCGGTGAAGTGCTCGACCTGGACGGGTGGATCGGCGGGTTCAACTTCCAAAGCGCGTGGAGCACCGGCCGACTGGCGGCCCGATTCTTGTAGTGGTCTGCTCTCTCCGCGAGCGGGTCCGAAAAGACCGCTCGCGGAGAGAG
>JANNDF010000350.1:0-1528 GCA_031387445.1 Planctomycetia bacterium | reverse complement strand
GTCCAGGATCACCCCGGCGTTGATGTCCATGTCCTCTTCCATCTTCTGGTACAGCGGGGTGTTGGTGGCCACCTTCAGGCAGGGGGCCGGCTTGCACCCGTACACGCTCCCGCGGCCGGTGGTGAACACGCACACGTTCGCCCCGCCGGCCACCACGCCCGTCATGCTCACCGGGTCGTAGCCGGGCGTGTCCATCACCACGAACCCCTTCGCCGTGACCGGCTCGGCGTACCGCACCACGTCCACCATCGCCGTGCTGCCGGCCTTGGCAATCGCCCCGAGGCTCTTCTCGAAGATGGTCGTCAGCCCGCCCTTCTTGTTGCCCGGCGACGGGTTGTTGTTGATCTCCGCCCCGAACACGCTCGTGTACCACTCCCACCACTTGATGCGGTCCACCAGCTTCTGCCCCACCTCCTCGCTGACGGCCCGGCGGGTGAGGACGTGCTCGGCCCCGTAGATTTCCGGCGTTTCCGCGAGGATGCTGGTGCCGCCGTGCTGGATCACCAGATCGCTCGCCACGCCGAGCGCGGGGTTGGCCGTCACCCCGCTGTTGCCGTCCGACCCGCCGCAGTTGGTGCCGAGCAGGATGTGCTTGGCCGGCAGTTGCACCCGCTTCACGTCGTTCACACGCGGGAGCATCGCCATCACCGCCTTCACCCCGGCGTCGGTCGTCTTGCCGATCCCGCCGCTCTCTTGAATGGTCAGCACGGTGGGCGTTTCTTCCTTCGCCCCGGCTCCGCCGAGTTGCACGAGGTGCTGGTTCGCCACCAACTCGCGGGCCTGCACGATCTCGCACCCGAGGCCGATGAGGATATACGCGGCCACGTTCGGGTGGTTGGCGAACCCGGCCAGCGTCTGCTCCAACTGGCGGTGGTCCGGCCCCTCGTACTGGTGCCCGCACCCCTGCTTGTGGACGATGGGAATGACGCCGTCCACGTTCGGGTAGTCTCTCAACACCCCGCTCGCCTTGATGCGTTCGGTGACGTACTTGCTGGTGCTGGCCGAGCAGTTGACCGTGCTGATGACGGCGATGTAGTTCCGCGTGCCGTACCGCTGGTGGGCCGGTTTGCTCGGCCCACGGTCGTACCCCATCCAGCTCAGGTGTTCGGCCGGCGGGGGGAGCGGGGCGGGGAGATCGGCCCCGAAGGCGTAGTCGCGGGCGAACGATTCCACCTTCACGTTGTGGACGTGGACGTGTTCGCCGAGAGCGATGGGCTTGCCCGCGAACCCGATCACCTGCCCGAACTTGTACACCGCGTCGCCCTCCTTGATCGGGCGGACGGCGAACTTGTGCCCCATCTCGATGCCGGCGGGGAGCGTCACCGTGCCGCCGTCGAAGGTGAGCGCGGTGCCGGCCGGGATGCCGCGGGCGGCGACGGCGATGTTGTCGGCCGGGCGGAGGTGGACGGCGTATTTGGTGAGCGGGACGGCGGCCTTGAGCGACGATCGGGTAAGGGAAGAGGGCTTCCCCATTATCGTATCACGCGCCCCTGGAACCGCCGGCGTCAGCCGGCCGGGTCGCACACCC
>JANNDF010000661.1:0-3479 GCA_031387445.1 Planctomycetia bacterium | reverse complement strand
GCCCGCGTGAGCGGGCTGGTTCAGGTTGAACCAGCCCTCACGCGGGCCGCTCGTCGTTCCGTCACGCTGCCACCACGTTGCGGCTCCGCCCCGGCACCTTCTTCGTCGCGTTGCGGGTGTCGATCACACACCGCGCGTGCTTCACAATGAAATCGTAGTCATACGCCGTGTGGTCGGTCGCGATCAGCACGCAGTCTTGCGCCGCCAGATACCCGGCGGTCAACGGTTGGCTCTCCATCGGCGGCAGGTGCGGCCAGTGCCGCATGGCCGGCAGCGTCGGGATGTGCGGGTCGTTGTACGTGACCACCGCGCCCTTCTTCAGCAGCAGGTCCATCAGCTCGAAGCCGGGACTCTCCCGTGGGTCGTCGATGTCCTTCTTGTACGCCATGCCGAGGATGGCGACTTTGCTGCCCCGCACCGGCTTGCCGGCGTCGTTCAGGGCGTCGCCCACCTTGTTCACCACGAATGCGGGCATGGCGGTGTTCACCTCGCCGGCCAGCTCGATGAACCGCGTGTTCATGCCGTGCCGCTTCGCCACCCACGCCAGATAGAACGGGTCGAGCGGGATGCAGTGGCCGCCAAGCCCAGGGCCGGGGTAGAACGCCTGGAAGCCGAACGGCTTGGTCTTGGCCGCGTCGATCACCTCCCACACGTCGATGCCCATCCGGTCGTACAGCACCTTCATCTCGTTCACGAGCGCGATGTTCACCGCCCGGTAGGTGTTCTCCAGGATCTTGCACGCCTCGGCGATCTCCGGCGTGCTGACCCGCACCACCTGGGGAACGATCTTCTCGTACAGCGCGCACGCCACGTCGCTACTCTTGTCGCACAGCCCGCCGACCACTTTGGGGATGTGGCTGACCGAGTGCGTCGGGTTGCCGGGGTCTTCGCGCTCGGGGCTGAACGCCAGGAAGAAGTCGCGGCCGGCCTTCAGCCCGGTGCGCTCCAGCACTGGCAGCACTTCGCCGCGGGTGGTGCTCGGGTAGGTCGTGCTTTCGAGCACGATCAGTTGCCCCTGGCGGAGCTGGCCGGCGATGGCGTGGGTGCTGTTCACCACGAACGACAGGTCCGGCTCGCGGGCGTCGGTCAGCGGTGTCGGCACGCAAATCAGTACGCAGTCGGCTTCGCCCAGGCGGGTAAACTGGTCGGTCGCTTCGAACCGCTTCGCCCGCATCTCGGCGATGGTGTCGTCCGGGATCTGCTTGATGTAGCTACGGCCGGCGTTCAGCTTCTCGACCTTGTAGTGGTCGATGTCGAAGCCGATCACGCGAAAGCCGGCGCGGGCGAAGGCGCGGGCGAGGGGCAATCCCACGTAGCCCAGCCCGATGATGCCGACGGTGGCGGTGCCATTCTGCACGCGGGCGAGCAATTGCGGAAACGGGTCGGCCATGGCCTCTCCATCCGTGGAGCGGGGTCGGGTCAAGTTGCGGCGTCGTGCCGTGGGGGGAATGGTGCCAGAAAACCAGGGAACGTGTCAACCGCAAGGGCGGTAAGAATTGCAAAGGGGGTGTCGGCGGAACGGACACGGTGAACCCCGGCAGTCATGCCGGGGGTGGTGTCGCTACCCCCGGCATGACTGCTGGGGTTCACCAAGAAGCTACCGTTGTTCCCGCACGTTGAACTCCAGCTTCCACTTCTGCTTGCCGTCCTTGCTGTGGCACCATAACTCCAGTTGCCCGACTTCCGTCACCTTGCTGTGCAAATGCACCGTCACCCGCCCCGGCTTGCCGTCGAGTGTCACCCGCACCGGCGACAACTCGTCGATCTGCCCCTCCCACTCGTCGATGACCGCGCCCGGCTTGTCGTCCCGCCGCACGGTGCTGCCGAGGAAGCGGAACTCCGCCTCTTCGCCTACCACCAGCCCGAACTGCTGTTGCGGGATGTCCGCTTCGGTGCCCTCCTCCATGCCAAAAGCGGTGACGCACAGCGCCTTGATCGGCTGCGGCATTCCGGGCACGGCGGGCATGGCCGTCTCCACGCCGATGTAGTACGCGCGGGCGGTGCCCCCGCGGATCCGCACGCCCTTGCCCCGCCGCACGAGGCCGTAGTACGCCGCCCCCTTCGCCACCGCCTGATCCAGATCGGCGCCGGACAACTCCCGCGTCGGCTCGGACTTCGCCGCCTTCGCCCATGTGTTCAGCACGCCCAGGAACCTCGCCCGCATCGGGTCGGCCTTGAACACCCCGCCGTTGAACAGCACGGCGGTGGGCAGGCCGGTCTCCTTCTTCTTCTTGCCGGGCTTCTCCCGGCTCGCCAGCGCTTCGGCCTGGCGGGTGAGGAAGTGGGCGAGGTGCCGCGTGACGCCGGCGTCGGCGACATACGGCAAGCCGAGTTCTTGCAACCCGGCCGCGCGGGTGCGAGCGGGTTCGGCGTCCCGCGGGCAGTCGGGGAAGAAGCCGTCGAGCAGCACTTTTTCGACGTCCGCCCGCGGCAGGTCGTACTTGATGGTGGAGGCGATGACCGACCGCCCCTTGCCGAGCACCGTCACCGGGGCCGATGACAACGAGGTGTCAGCGAGCAACTGTTCCTTCGCCGCCCGTGCCGCGTGGGTGAGTTGCAGCATCTGCCCGGCGTCGAGTTTCGTGCCCTGCTTGGCCAGTGCTGCCGACACCGTGTACGCAAGCGACAGGTCCATGTTGTCGCCGCCGAGCAGCAGGTGGTCGCCCACCGCCAGCCGCGTGAGGCTCAGGTTGCCGGCCTCCTCAGTCACCTCCACCAGCGTGAAGTCGGTGGTGCCCCCGCCGAGGTCGGCCACCAGCACCAGGTCGCCGACGTTCACCTGCTTCCGCCAGTTCTCGCCCTGCCCGTCGATCCATGCATAAAACGCGGCTTGCGGCTCTTCGAGTAGTGTGAGGTGCTCGAACCCGGCGGAGCGCGCCGCTTCAACGGTCAGTTCCCGCGCCGCGGCGTCGAAACTGGCCGGCACGGTCAGGATGATATCCTGGACTTCCAGGCGGTGGTCGGCGAGGCCCTTCGCCATCGTGTGGTTCCAGGCTTCCGCGATGTGTTTCAGGTACCGCACCGACGCCTCCACCGGCGACACGCGGCGGTCGTCTTCGCCCGCGCGGAACGGCAGGATCGGGGCCTTGCGGTCCACGGCGGTGTGACAGAGCCACGACTTCGCCGACGACACCAGCCGCGTCGGCACCTTCGCCCCGAAGGTCTTGGCGAACTCGCCCACGGCGTAATCCCGCTCGCCGTCCCACGGCAGCTTCATTGCCCCGGCCGGTTGTTCGCCCTTGCCCGGCAGGTACAGGTTCGACGGCAGCAGCGGGCGGTCGGCCACCTCACCCTGGTTCACCACTTGGGGGATGAGGAACGGCTGCACCTTCGGGTCG
Source organism: Planctomycetia bacterium (assembly GCA_031387445.1). Classification (GTDB taxonomy): domain Bacteria; phylum Planctomycetota; class Planctomycetia; order Gemmatales; family Gemmataceae; genus JALHQU01. The sequence continues at coordinate 141 of JANNDF010000661.1, read as the reverse complement.
CCGCCGGCCCCGGTGTCCACGTAGGCGAGCGCGCAGTTGGTGGTGCCCAGGTCGATGCCGACGACGAAGCGGGAGGTCATGGGATGGGTCCGGCGTGGTGCGAAACCGAGTATTGTACGCAGAGCAACACGGCGAACGGCG
>JANNDF010000294.1:0-4766 GCA_031387445.1 Planctomycetia bacterium | reverse complement strand
GGAAGGCAGAGAGAATTTCTTTCAAACTCTCCTCTGTCTTCCTCTCGTGCCCTCATGTGCCCTCGGCGGTGAACCCCTCTTCTCAATTCTCGCCCGGCGTCCAGAAGTGGCGGTCGAGGGCGTGGGCCAGCCGCCGCAGGTCGCCCATCAGGTCGAGGAACTGGTGCGGGAGGAGCGCCTGCGGGCCGTCGCTCATCGCCTTTTCGGGGCAGTTGTGGACCTCAACGTGGACGCCGTCGGCCCCGGCCGCCACGCTCGCCCGGCACATGCTCGGGATCAGATCCGGGCGGCCGGTGGCGTGCGACGGGTCTACGATGATCGGCAGGTGGCTCTGCCCCTTCACGTTCGGCACGGCGCTCATGTCGAGCATGTTCCGCGTGCTGTCCTCGAAGCTCCGCACGCCCCGCTCGCACAGCACCACGCCCTGGTTGCCCTCGCTCAGCACGTACTCCGCGCTCATGAGCAGGTCTTTCACGGTCGCGCTCATGCCCCGCTTGAGCAGCACCGGGATGCGGGTCTTGCCGATCTCCTTCAGCAGGTCGAAGTTCTGCATGTTCCGCGCGCCGACCTGGTACATGTCGGCGTACCGCCCGACCAGTTCCACCTGCCGCGGGTCCATCACCTCCGTCACGATGGGCATGTCGTACTTCTCGCCCACCTCTTTGAGGATCTTCAGCCCGTCCTCCCCCATGCCCTGGAAGGCGTAGGGGGAGGTGCGGGGCTTGAACGCCCCGCCGCGGAGGATGTTCGCCCCGCCCGCCTTCACGTACTTGGCGACGGTGTCCATCACCTCCATGCTCTCGACGGCGCACGGGCCGGCGATCATGGCCAGGCTGCCCCCGCCGATCCGCACCTTGCCGACGAACACCACGCTGTCTTCCTTGTGGAACTCGCGGCTGGCCAGCTTGAACGGCTTCATCACCGGCAGCGCCTGCTCGACGCCGGGGATGGCCAGGAAGTTCTCGGTCTGCGGCTTCCGCTCGTCGCCGATGACGCCGATGATGGTGCGAGTCTCCCCGCGGGACACGTGCGGGGTGAAGCCGAGTTCTTTGATCCGCTCGATCACGTGGTCGATCTGGTCGAGCGAGGCGTCGGGTCGGATGACGAGGATCATGGTGTGGAGAGCGGTCAGCGGTCAGCGGTCAGCGGTCCGCCGTCAGCCAAGCCAATCAAGCCGGACAGCGAACCAGGGATTACCGACCACCAATGTATCGCCAGTAACGGAGAACGGGAACAGGTCGCCCCGTTCCCGCTCTGCTTGCTGAATGCTGACGGCGGATCGCCGACCGCTCCCGCTCACTCGTCCGTCGCCACGCTCACCGGGTACGAGCCGAGGATCTTCACGTCGTCGCAGATGCCTTCCAGCGCCTTGATCGTCTTCTTCACCTTCGGGTCTTCCTGGTGCCCCTCGAAGTCCACGAAGAACACGTACTCGCCTTTGGCTTCCTTGTACGGGAACGACTCGATCCAGGTGAGGTTGATCTTGTTCGTCTTGAACACGTTCAGCACGTCGGCCAGGCTGCCGGGGTTGTGCGGGATCTGGAACACCAGCGCCGTCTTGTCGGTCCCCGTCTTGTTGCTGTCCGCCAGGGCGATGACGGCGAACCGCGTCTCGTTCTCCGGGTAGTCCTCGATGCTGCTGAACAGCGGCTTCAGCCCGTACCGCACGCCCGCCTGCCGGCTGGCTACCGCTGCGGCGAACTGTTCGCCCTGCACCAACCGGGCGGCGTCCGCCGTGCTGTTCACCGGGTGCGTGGTGGCGAACGGCATGTTCTTACTCAACCACTGCCGACACTGGCTCAGCGCCTGCGCCTTGCTGTACACCCGCCGCACCTCCGCCGGCTGGCAGTTGGCCAGCAGGTGGTGGTGGACCCGCATCCGGATTTCGGCGCAGATCTTCACGCTCGGGTGGCGGACGAAGCAGTCGAGTGTGTCCGCGATGCGGCCGTCGGTGCTGTTCTCCAGCGGCACCACGCCGAAGTTCGCGTGCTTCCGTTCGATCTCGTCGAACACCGCCTGGATGGTGGCCACTTGCGAGTATTCCGCACTCTGCCCGAACCGCTCGATGGCGGCCAGGTGGCTGTAGCTGTAGTCTGGCCCGAGGAACGCCACCCGCTGCACGCTTTGCAGTGCCCGGCTGCCGCTGATCAGTTCGCGGAAGATGGCCTTCACCGTCACTTCCGGCAGCGGCCCCTTGTGCGCCTTCAGGATGGCGCCGAGCACCTCCTCCTCGCGGGCGGCGTTGAACACCTCCCCGCCGGTGTCGGCTTTCACCTTGCCGATCTGGGCGGCCACCGCCGCCCGCTTGTTCATGATGTCCAGCAACTGCTGGTCGAACTTGTCGATGTCCGCTCGAAGTTTGGACAGCTTGCCGGCAGAGTCGCCGCCGGAATCGGATTTGCGCGACGACATGGAACCTGATCCGGGTCGGAGGCCGTTGCGAAGGGGTTATGAAGTCAAGTTATGCCGACGATTCCCCCCCGTCAACAAACCGGAACCCGAAGAGGTTGCAGGTTTTCCGTCGAGTGTAGGGGTTTTGCCGGATACCCCAACCAGGCCGGGTGGGATCACCCACCCCACGACGTGACAAAATGGCAGCGGACTGCGATTTTGGCACTCGTCTCATTCGGGTTGAGACTCACAAACTCTTTGCGGAATAAGCAGTTACGATTCGTGCCGTCAGGCCACTCCCATCCATGGCACGAGGCGTGCTTGTCGCCAAACAGAGACCTCATCACCAACCACCAACCCCCACAGGGATCACACCTATGTCCGTCGAAAAGATCATCGGCATCGACCTGGGCACCACCAACAGCGTGGTCGCCGTGATGGAAGGCACCGAGGCGAAAGTGATCGCCAACCAGGAAGGCGCCCGCACCACCCCGAGCGTGGTCGGGTTCGCCAAGGACGGCAACCGACTGGTCGGCGAGCCGGCCAAGCGGCAGGCCGTCACCAACCCGACCAAGACCGTGTACAGCATCAAGCGGTTCATGGGCCGCCGGCACGAAGAAGTCGAGAGTGAAGAGAAGTTGGTGCCGTACAAGATCGTCGGCGGCCGCACCGACCTGGTGAAGGTGGACGTGGACGGCAAGTCGTTCACCCCGCCGGAAATCTCGGCCATGATCCTCCGCAAGCTGAAGGAGGCGGCCGAGGCGTACCTGGGGCACACCGTCCGCAAGGCGGTCATCACCGTGCCGGCGTACTTCAACGACGCCCAGCGGCAGGCGACCATCGACGCCGCCCAGATCGCCGGGTTCGACACCGAGTGGGAGATCGAGGACCCGAAGACGAAGCAGAAGACGAAGCAGCGGATGCGGATCATCAACGAGCCGACCGCGGCCGCCCTCGCCTACGGGTTCGACAAGAAGGGCAAGGACCAGAAGATCGCCGTGTTCGACCTGGGCGGCGGCACGTTCGACATCAGCATCCTGGAGCTGTACGAGATCGACGGCGTGGCCAACTTCCAGGTGAAGTCCACCAACGGGGACACGCACCTGGGCGGCGACGACTTCGACAACGTGCTGATCGACCACATCGCCGAGGAGTTCAAGAAGGAGAACCACGTCGACCTGCGGAAGGACCCGATGGCGATGCAGCGGCTGAAGGACGAGGGCGAGAAGGTGAAGAAGTACCTGAGCACCCAGACGACCGCGGAGGTGAACCTGCCGTTCATCACCGCCATCGACGGGGTGCCCAAGCACATCAACCTGACGATCACCCGCGCCCAGTTCGAGCGGATGGTCGAGCACCTGATCGACCGCTGCAAGAAGCCGGTGCTGCGGGCGATGGAAGACGCCGGCATGCGGCCGGGCGACATCGACGAGGTGGTGATGGTCGGCGGGATGACCCGCATGCCCCGCGTGCAGCAACTGGTGAAGGAGGTGTTCGGCAAGGAGGGGCACAAGGGCGTGAACCCCGACGAGGTGGTGGCCGTGGGCGCCGCCATCCAGGGGAGCAGCCTGCTGCTCGGCAGCAAGTCCGACCTGCTGCTGCTCGACGTCACCCCGCTGACGCTCGGCATCGAAACGCAGTTCGGCCGCATGACGCCGATGATCCCGCGGAACACCAGCATTCCGACGAAGAAGACCGAGACCTTCACCACGGCTTCCGACAACCAGCCGAGCGTGGACGTGAAGGTGTTCCAGGGCGAGCGGCCGATCGCCAACGACAACAAGAAGATCGGCGAGTTCCACCTGGACGGCATCATGCCGGCCCCGCAGGGGATGCCGAAGATCGAGGTGACGTTCGACCTGGACGCGAACGGCATCCTGAACGTGACGGCCAAGGACCAGTCCACCGGCAAGCAGAACACCGTCCGCATCGAGCACAGCAGCGGGCTGAACCAGGCCGAGATCGACAAGATGAAGAAGGACGCCGAGCTGCACGCCGACGACGACAAGAAGAAGCGCGAACTGGCCGACGTGAAGAGCGAGGGCGACCAGAAGTCCCACCAGTTCGAGAAGATGCTGAAGGAGGTGGGCGACAAGCTGGGCGAGGCCGACAAGGCGCCGCTGCAACGGGCCATCGACAAGGTGAAGGCCGCCATCAGCGGGTCCGACCTGGCGGCCATCAAGAGCGCCATCGCGGAACTCGACGCGGCGGCGCAAGCGGTGGGCCAGCACCTGCAAGGGGCGGCCGGCGCGACCGGCGGTCAGGCCAGCCCGAGCGGGGAGAAGAAGGGCGGCAACGACGACGTGATCGATGCCGAGTACGAAGTGAAGAAGTAACCCGGCGAACCCCGGTTAGCCGCGAGGGACCGCCGAGCG
>JANNDF010000289.1:0-7715 GCA_031387445.1 Planctomycetia bacterium | reverse complement strand
CGAAGACCGTGGGAATCGACCCGTCGAAAAAGCCCGTGAAGGTCTTCGTCCTCGCCGGGCAATCGAACATGGAGGGGCAGGGGTTCATCAAGGCCGACCCGAAGCGGAACGACGGCAAGGGCAGCCTGGAGTACGCCGCCAAGGACAAAGCCACCGCCGACAAGTTCAAGCACCTGCTCGGCAAGAAGGACGGCGAGTGGGCCGTGCGGGACGACGTGTGGGTTCACTACCTCGACCGCAAAGGTAAGCTCACCGCCGGCTTCGGGGTGAAGGAAGACCGCATCGGCCCGGAACTCGGCTTCGGCCACGTCATCGGCGAGGCGACGGAAGAACCCGTGCTGCTCGTCAAGCTGGCGTGGGGCGGCAAAAGCCTGGCCAAAGACTTCCGCCCGCCGAGCGCGGGCGGCGAAGTCGGGCCGTTCTACAAGGAGATCGTTGATCGCACGAAGGCCGTGCTGAATGACCTCAAGAAAGAGTTCCCGGAGCTCGGCGACCGCGGGTACGAGCTGGCCGGGTTCGGCTGGCACCAGGGGTGGAACGACCGGGTGAACCAGGCGTTCAACGACGAGTACGAGAAGAACATGGCCCACTTCATCCGCGACATCCGCAAGGACCTGGGGATGAAGAACCTGCCGTTCGTCATCGCAGAGACGGGCATGACCGGGCCGGACGAGAAGCACCCTCGGGCGCTCTCGCTGATGAAGGCGCAGGCGGCCGTGGCCGAGTACGAGGAGTTCAAGGGGAACGTGGCGTTCGTGAAGACGCAGACCTTCTGGCGAGACACGGCCGTGTCGCCGAGCAACCAGGGCTACCACTGGAACACGAACGCCGAGACGTACTACCTGATCGGCGAGGCGATGGGCACCGCCATGAAGAAGTTGTGCGAGAAGAAATCGAGCAAGTGAATCCCTCCCCACCCACAACGTCCCCATGAGAACCGCGATGTCACCTCCCCGCACGACTCGCGTCGGCGTGTTCGGCCTGTTGGCGGCGGTCGCCGTCGTCGGATCGGCGTTCGCCCAGAAGACGCCCGACGTGGACCTGAAACCGGACGACAAGCCCGGTGCCGCCGGCAAGCCGGTCAAGGTGTTCATCCTGATGGGCCAGTCGAACATGGTCGGCATGGGCGACATCAAGCCCGACACGGCCAAGGGGACGCTGACGTACCTGACGAAGACGGACAAGAAGTACCCGTGGCTGGTGGACGGCGACAAGTGGACCGAGCGGAAGGACGTGTACTACTACGACGCGCGGGTGAAGAAGGGCGCGCCGCTCAGCCCGACCGCGAACAACGGCAACGCCATCGGCCCGGAGGTCGGCTTCGGGTACGTGATGGGCCACGTACTCGACGAGCCGGTGCTGGTGCTCAAGTCGTGCATCGGTAATCGCAGTTTGGGTTGGGACTTGCTCCCGCCCGGCAGCAAGGAGTACACCTTCGAGGGCAAGACCTACCCCGGCTACAAGGGCACCCCCGACGTGTGGGTGGAAGGCGAGCCGAAGAAGGTGGTGAACTGGTACGCCGGCAAGCAGTACGACGACGACATGACGAACGCGAAGGCGGCGCTCAAGGACATCGCCAAGATTCTCCCCGGCTACAAGGACCAGGGGTACGAGGTCGCCGGGTTCGTGTACTGGCAGGGGCACAAGGACACCGGCAACAAGGCGCACGCGAGCAAGTACGAAGAAAACCTGGAGCGGCTGATCGAGAGTCTGCGGAAGGACTACGACGCGCCGAAGGCGAAGTTCGTGCTGGCCACCGGGTGTGGCAACCCCGGCACCGAGGGGACGGGCAAGGCGATCGCCGAGGCGCAACTGGCGATGAACGACGCCAAGAAGTACAAGAAGTTCGACGGCAACGTGAAGGCACTCGACACCCGCGACTTGTGGCGCGAGGCCGACGTGTCGCCCAAGAACCAGGGCTACCACTACAACCGCAACGCCGAGACGTACCTGGAAACCGGCCTCCGCCTCGGCTGGGCGATGGCGGACCTGCTGAAGGGCGACAAGAAATGACCCGCTCGCCGCTCACCAGCCTTGTGGCGCTTGCGGTCATCGCGTCGGGCATGCTGCGCGCCGCCGACCCACCGAAGCCGAACGTCGTCTATCTCCTGGCGGACGACCTCGGGTACGGTGACCCCGGCTGTTACAACCCGGCGTCGAAGATCCCCACGCCGAACCTCGACCGGCTGGCGAAGGAGGGCGTGCGGTTCACCGACGCGCACTCGCCATCGGCGGTGTGTACGCCCACCCGATACGCCCTGCTCACCGGCCGGTACGCGTGGCGGACGCGGTTGCAGCGGAACGTGATCGGCCTGTTCGCGCCGCCGCTGATCGCCGAAAAACAACTGACGGTTCCCGCCATGCTCCGTGAGCAGGGGTATGCGACCGCGTGCATCGGCAAGTGGCACCTCGGCTGGGGCTGGCCGAAGCCGGGCGACGACGGCAAACGCGACTTCACGAAACCAATCCCCGACGGGCCGACGACCCGCGGGTTCGACTCGTACTTCGGCACCGACGTGCCGAACTACCCGCCGTACTGCTTCCTGGAGAACGACCGCACGGTCGGCATCCCGTCGGTCGCCGCTCCCGTCGGTAAGGATTCCTTCAACATCGCCGGCCCGATGGTGCCCGACTGGAAACTGGTGGACGTGCTGCCGGGGCTGGAGAAGCGGGCGGTCGAACACATCGGGAAGGCGTCGAAGGGCGGCAAGCCGTTCTTCCTGTACCTGCCGCTCACGTCGCCGCACTTCCCGGTCGTGCCCGCGGCCGAGTTCAAGGGGAAGAGCAAGGTGGGCGACTACGGCGACTTCGTCATGCAGACGGACGCCGTGGTGGGCAAGGTGCTCGACGCGCTGAAGGTGGCCGGCGTCGAGAAGAACACGCTCGTGATCTTCACCAGCGACAACGGCCCGGAGGTAGCCGGCGAAGTGAACCCCGGCGCGTACGACCGGCGAAAGGAGTTCGGGCACGCCAGCATGGGCGACCTCCGCGGGGTGAAGCGCGACGCCTGGGAGGGCGGGCACCGGGTGCCGTTCGTCGCCCGCTGGCCGGGGAAAATCGCGGCCGGCACCACCTGCGACGAGACCATCTGTCACGTCGACCTGTTGGCGACACTCGCCGCCGTGCTCGACGTGAAGTTGCCCGCCGACGCCGGCGTCGACAGTGTGAACGTCCTTCCCGCACTCCTCGGCGAGAAGCGGAAGGCCCCGATGCGTGAGGCGACGGTGCATCACAGCGGGCAGGGCAAGTTCGCCATCCGCAAAGGCGACTGGGTGCTGATCCTCGCACCCACCGGCGACGACAACGGCAAGCAGGGCGAGCCGTTGTGGTTCCGACTCGACCACGGGTACAAGCCGAATTCCGAAGCCGGGGAACTGTTCAACCTGAAGGTGGACCCGGCGCAGAAGACGAACCTGTACGCCACCGAGGCGGCGAAGGTGAAGGAGTTGGCCGCCCTGATGGCACGCTACGTGACGGAAGGCCGCAGTACGCCGGGGCCGATGCAGAAGAACGACGTGGACATCACCTGGGACAAACGCGGCAAGTGACGAGACCGAACACCCACCCCGGAGTCGATCCGATGACCCCGACCTTGTTGCTCTCCCTCGCCGCACTGTCGGCCGCCGCCGACTTCAAGCCGGACCAGAGCAAACTGCCCGCCCCGGCACCGAAGGGGGCGACCGTGCTGCTCGACGACAAGGGGACGCACTCGTTCCTGAGCATGGCCGGCGAGAAGATCGACTGGCCGGTGGAGGACGGGGCGCTCGTCTCGACCTCCAACAAGAAGAACCAGAACCACATCGTATCGAAGCTGCACTTCAAGGACGCCGACCTCCACGTCGAGTTCATGCTGCCGGAGAAAGGGCCGGCGAACAGCGGGGTGTACATCCACGGCCACTACGAGATCCAGATCTTCAACTCGTTCGGCAAGGAGAAGGTGACACAGGACGACGCCGGCGCGCTGTACGGCTTCTCGGCCCCGAGCGAGAACGCCTGCCGCAAGCCGGGCGAGTGGCAGGTGTTCGACATCCGCTACCGCGCCCCGCGGCGGGACGACGTCGGCAAGATCACCGAGGACGGCACGGTGTCGGTGTGGTTCAACGGCAAGAAGGTGCAAGACGGGGCGAAGTTCGGCGAGCCGAAGTCGACGTTCCACCCGTTCCGCTACGGCAACACCCCGTACCTGGACGTGATCCGCGACAAGCAGAAGAAGACCGGCACCGGCCCGGTGTTCCTGCAAGACCACGGCAACCCGATCAAGTTCCGCAACATGTGGGTGCTGCCGGCCGACAAGGACGCGTTCACCTACGAACCCGCCAAGAAGTGAGCCTGCGCTCGAAAAGTTCATCACCCCGAGGACGCCGTGACACGCGACCGCAATCAATCGCCCTGGGCACTCGTCGTCCTCACGGCCTGCCTCGCCGTGACCGGCACGCTCTGCGCCGACGACTCGCTCCTCACCGTCGGCCGGCTGTTCGGCACCGGCGAGTTCGCCACCGAATCACTCCCGGCCCGGCGGTGGAGCAAGAAGTCGTCCACGTACTTCACCCTGGAGAAGGGCGAGTTGGTTCGCCACAACCCGGCGACGGGGAAGAAGGAGGTCGTCGTTCCGGCCAGAGCGTTCACCCCGAAGAACGCCAAGGAGCCGCTGAAGGTGGAGGGCTACGAGTTCTCCGCCGACGAAAGCAAGTTGCTCATCTTCACGAACAGCCAGCGCGTCTGGCGGCGGAACACCCGCGGTGATTACTGGGTGCTCGACGTGGCGGGCGGCAAGCTCTGCAAACTCGGCGGGGACGCTGCCTCGTCGTCGCTCATGTTCGCCACGTTCTCGCAGGACGGCACGCGAGTCGCCTTCGTCCGCGAGAACAATCTGTACGTCCAGAACCTCGAAGACCTGAAGATCACGCCCCTGACCGCCGACGGCTCGAAGGCGATCATCAACGGCACGTCCGACTGGGTGAACGAAGAGGAACTCGACCTGCGGAACTGCTTCCGCTGGAGTCCGGATGGCAAGAGCGTGTTGTTCTGGCAGTTCGACACCACCGGCGTGGCCGACTTTCACCTGGTGGACACCGTCGTCAGCAAGTCGCCGAAGGTCACGTCGTTCGCGTACCCGAAGGTGGGCGAGAAGAACTCGGCCACGCGGCTCGGCGTGATCCCGGCGGGCGGCGGGAAGGTGCAGTGGCTTGAGCTGCCCGGCGACCCGCGGGAGCACTACCTGCCGCACGCCGACTGGACGCCGGACGGCAAGGGCGTGATGGTGCAGCAGTTCAACCGCCTGCAAACGGAACTCAAGGTGTTCACCGCCGACCCCACGACGGGCAAGGCGAACCCGGTGTTCACGGAGAAGGACGCGGCGTGGCTAGAGAACGAGAACCCGTGGCGGTGGCTTGATGGTGGAAAGAGCTTCCTCTGGCTGAGCGAGCGGAGCGGGTGGCGGCACGCCTACCGCGTGTCGGCCGACGGCGCGAAGGTCGAACCAATCACGAAGGGCGAGTTCGATGTGATGACTGTCGAAGCTGTGGATGAAGCCGGCGGTTGGCTCTACTACTCCGCGTCGCCGAAGAAAGCGACCCAGAAGTACCTCTTTCGGGTGAAACTCGACGGCAGCAAGACGGAGCAGCTTTCGCCCGAGAAACAGGCCGGCTGGCACGACTATGACATCTCCCCCGACGCGAAGTGGGCCGTCCACACGTGGTCGAATTTCACCACCCCGCCGAAGGTGGAACTGGTGCGGCTCGGCGACAACACCGCCGTTCGCACACTGACCGACAACGCGAAACTCAGCGAGAAACTGGCCGCGCTGAAGCGACCGGAGATCGAGTTCATGAAAGTGCCCGTCGGCGGCGGGGTGACGCTGGACGGGTGGAGCATGAAGCCGGCCAAGGTGGAGCCGAACGCGAAACTGCCGCTGCTCATGCACGTCTACGGCGAGCCGCACGGCCAGACGGTGCGGGACGCGTGGCCCGGCCCCCGCGGGCTGTGGCACTGGATGCTCGCCCAACAGGGGTTCGTCGTTGCGAGTGTGGACAACCGCGGCACCAACGTGCCGCGTGGCCGCGAGTGGCGGAAGTCGGTCCACAAGAAGATCGGCATAGTCGCCCCCACCGAACAGGCGGCGGCCGTGAGAGAACTGCTGACGCGGTGGGCGTTCGTCGATCCCACGCGCGTCGGCTCGTGGGGGTGGAGCGGCGGCGGCAGCATGAGCCTGAATGCCGTATTTCGCCACCCGGACCTGTACCGCGCAGCGATTGCCGTCGCTCCCGTGGCGGATCAACTGCTGTACGACTCGATCTACCAGGAGCGGTACATGGGGCTGCCCGCGGACAACGCGGCCGGCTACCGCGACGGGTCGCCGATCACCCACGCGGGCAAGCTGCGGGGCAACCTGCTGCTCGTCCACGGCACCGGCGACGACAACTGCCACTACCAGGGCACCGAGCGGCTGATGGAGGAGTTGATCGCGAAGGGCAAGCGGTTCAGCGTGCTCCCGTACCCGAACCGCACCCACGCCATCGGCGAGGGGCGGAACACGAATCAGCACCTGATGGAGGCGATGACGCGGTTCCTGCACGACAACTTGAAGTCGCCGAACGCCCCCGCCCCGGACCCGGTGTACGAGACGCGGACGATGCGCGGGTGGACTATTCACGTGAACCGCGAGCTGCTGGCCACCGACGCCAAGCTGACGGCGAAGGCGATGGAAATACTCGAGAAGCAACTGGAGGAGATCACGCGGGTGGTGCCGAAGGCGGCGGTGGCGAAGCTGCAAGAGGTGCCGCTGTACTTCAACCCGGAGTACCCCGGCAACCGCCCGCTGGCCGAGTACCACCCCGGCGGCGACTGGCTGCGGAAGGCCGGCCGCGACCCGGCGATGGCGAAGGCGGTCGAGTTCCACAACGTCCGCATCTTCGAGGCCGAGGCGAACCGGATGCCGAACGTGACGCTGCACGAGCTGGCCCACGGGTACCACGACCGCGTGGTGGCGAAAGGGTTCGCCAACGCGGAGGTGGCGGCGGCGTATGCCCGCGCGAAGGAGGGCGGCAAGTACGACAAGGTGGAGCGGCACCTGGGCAACGGCCGGCCGAACACGTTCGAGAAGGCCTATGCGATGACGAACCCGATGGAGTACTTCGCCGAGACGACCGAGGCGTTCTTCACCCGCAACGACTTCTACCCGTTCGACCTGGCCGAACTGAAGAAGCAAGACCCGGACATGGTCGAACTGCTGGCCAAATTGTGGGGCGTGGAGAAGGTGGCCGAACCACCAGCGGCCCCGCCGGGTCTCGCACAGCGACTGCTGAAGGAGTCGCCGAAGGAGTTGGCGAAGGCCGCCCGCGAGCGGGGCGACGCCGGCCGCGGGGCGGTGCTGTTCTTCCAACCGTTCATGACGTGCGCCAAGTGCCACGACGCCGAGACGGGCACTCAACTCGGGCCGGACATCGCCCAGGCCGGGAAGGAAGCCACCGCCGAGCACCTGATCGAGTCCGTGCTGGCACCGTCGAAGGCAATCAAGAAGGGGTACGAGCCGCTGACGGTGAGCACCACCGACGGGCGGACGATCACCGGGCTGCTGGTGGAAGAGAAGAACGGCACGCTCACCCTGCTCGACCCGGCCGGCGGGAAGAAGGTGAGCATTCCCGCGGCGGACGTGGACAAGCGAACCGTCGGCACTCTGTCGCTCATGCCCGACGGGATGGTGAACCTGCTCTCGG
>JANNDF010000280.1:0-4581 GCA_031387445.1 Planctomycetia bacterium | reverse complement strand
AAGGTACTCAAGCCGCACGGCCGCGTGACGGAGAGGCAGCCTCGGTAGCGGTTCATTGCACCTGGAATGGTGGGTCGGACCACCCCACCTCTCCCCTTGAGGGAGAGGTCGCCGACCCGAGCGGAGCGAGGGCGGCGGGAGAGGGGTGCCATGCGGATCCGACCCCTCTCCCGGTTCGTGCTCCGCACGCACCGACCTCTCCCTCAAGGGGAGAGGTGGGGGTGTACACTCCGGGTGAACCCCTCGGCTGTTTGTAGTGGGCAACCGCCCCCCACGCCCCTTGTCATGTCGGGGGTCGCGTTACACCCCCGGCATCACTGCCGGGGTTCACCCGAACCGGGTTCGCCATTACGCCGGCCGTCCGTACACGAGCACGCTGTACGGGCCGATGTCGATGGCGGCGGATGCCGGCAACCCGTCGTACTCGTCGGCGGTGGCGGTCACGTCGCGGCTCGCGAAGTCGCCGAAGTGCCGGCTGTACCCCTTCCAATCCGAGTTGAACAGTAGCTTCCATTCCCCCACCGACGGGAAGCCGAGGCGGTAGCCCGTCCGCGGGTCGCGGTGGAAGTTGGCCACCACCAGCAGGTCGTCGTTCGGCCCGCCCTGGTCCCAGCGGCGGAAGGCGATCACGTTCTGGTCGTCGTGGACGTGGCTCACATGGACGTGCTGCCCGTACAGCCCGCGAGACTCGCCGTCTTTGTTCAACCGCAGGCGGATCAGGTCGCGGTAAAGGCGCACGATGCCCTGGAACTCCACCCGCTTGTCCCAGTCCACCGGCACGGTGTCGCGGAACCACCCGCCTTCGAGGAACTCCTGCCCCTGGAACAGCATGGGGATGCCCGGCGCGGTGAACACCATGGCCGCCGCCAGGGTACTCCGCTTCTGGGCGAAGTAGTTGTCCGGGCCGTCCGGGGCGATCTCGTGGACCACCCGCGCCCGCCCGTTCGCCACCTCGTCGTGGCTCTCGGAGTAGATCACCCGCTGGAAGGCGTCGCCGTTGTAGGAGTGGGTGATGGCGTTCGCCACCTTGGCCATGCTGCGGTGCGCGTCGTCGGGGGTGATGACCGCATCCCGTATCGGGTGGACGAACTGGTCGTCCCACTGCGTGCCGAACCCGGCCCCGCCTTCGGCCGGCGGTTTGGTCACCCAATCGCTCTTCTGGAGGTCTTCGGCGATGGTCAGGGTGTTCGGGTGCTTCTCGCGGATCTCCCCGTTGATCCACTGGAGCAGGCTCCACCCGTCGGGCAGGTTCGGTTCGCCGTCCGCCCTCACACTCCGCACGTACAGGGTCATGTCCATCCGTAGCCCGTCGATGTGGTAGTCCTCCACCCACATGAGGGCGTTGTCGCGGATGAACTGCCGCACCTCCGGCCGGCCGTAGTCCGGGCGGGTGGCCCCCCACGGCGTGTCCTTCCGCCAGTCCTGGTAAAAGTAGATGCCGCCGCCGTCGTTCTCGCTCCACCCGTCGAACCGCCACAGGTCGAGGTCGCTCGGGCCGAAGTGGTTGTACACCACGTCCAGAATGACCGCGAACCCGTTCTTGTGCGCCGCCTTCACGAACTCTTTGAACGCCTTCGGCCCGCCGTACGCGCTCTCCACGGCGAACACGTGCGCCGGGTTGTACCCCCAACTGCGGTCGCCGGCGAACTCGGCCACCGGCATCACCTGGAGGCAGTTCACCCCCAGCCGCTTCAGGTGGTCGAACCGGCGGACCACATCGGCGAAGGTGGCCGGCTGGTCGGTGTTCGGGTCCATGTCGTTGAACGTGCCGACGTGCAGCTCGTAGATCACCCACTCGTTCCACGGTGGCGTCTTGTAATACTCCTCGTCCCAATCGAAGTGCGGGTCGTGGACGACCGCGTTCCCGATCGAGTTGGTCACCTCACGGGCGTACGGGTCGATGCGGGTGAACTCGCCGGTCGGCGTGACCAGGTGGTAGCGGTACTCGGCTCCGGCCTGCACCCCCGACACGTCGGCCGCCCAGTACCCGTTGTCTTCGTGCTTGAGCAGGTGCTTGCCCGGCTTCCAGTCGTTGAACGTGCCGACCACGCTGACGGCGGTGGCGTGCGGCGCCCACACGCGGAAGGTGGCGCCTTTGGCGTGCGGGATGGCCCCCATGCCGGGGCGGACGGGCTTCTGCGCGGGCATCTTGCCGAACGTGCTCAACGGGTGCGGTGCGGTGGAGGTGGCGGGCATGGGGGATGTCCTCGTGATGATGTCCCGGAATTCAGTTTAGGCTGTGGCGGCACTCACCGGACCAGACACCACGGGTGCGACCGCCGGCTTCGCCCCGCGGTACGTGACCCCGCCGCCGAACTTGGTGGCGTACACCTGGGTGAACTCGGCGCCGAGCAGGAGCAGTTGGGTGGAGTAATACACCCATACCAGCAGCACCACCAGCGAGCCGGCGGCGCCGAACGCCGACCCCGGCGCCGCCTGGCCCAGGTAGAGGCCGATGAGGAACTTGCCGAGGGTGAACAGGGCGGCCGTCACGACCGCCCCGATCAGCACGCTCCGCCAGCTCACCCGCGCCGCCGGTAGCACCTTGTAGATGAACGCGAACAGCACCGTGGCCAGGGTGAACGACAGCAGCACGTTCGCCGCCTCCAGCCACCACGACCCGCCGCCGATGCGGCCTTCCAGCCACTTCTGGATGCCGGACAGCCCGGCCCCGAGCACGAGCGACACGAGCAGCAGGAAGCCGAGGCCGAGCACGGTGGAGAACGACAGCAGTTGGTTCCGCACCGTCCGCCAGATGCCCAGATACTTGGCCGGGCGGTCGGGCACGTTCCAGACAGTGTTTAGCGCGTCTTGCAGTTGGACGAACAGGCCGGTCGCACTGAACACCAGCACCACCAGCCCGATGACGGTGGACAGCGCCCCGCCGGACGGCGACTTGGTGCTGTCGAGCATGGTGTTGACCGCCTCGGCCCCCTGCGGGCCGACCAGGTCGCTGAACTGGGAGACCACCTGCCCGCGGGCGTTGTCCGCCCCGGCCAGTGGGCCGACCAGCCCGATCACCATCAGCAACAGGGGGGCGAGTGACAGGAGGGTGTAGAAGGCGAGCGACGCCCCCAGCCGCGGGCACTTGTGGCGGCTGTATTCGGAGAACGTCTCGCGGATCAGATGGAAGACGTTGCGGACGAACATCATGGCGAACACCTGGGGGGACGTACAGCGGGCCTGCCGATGTCGGCAGGCCCGGAGGGTCGTGTGGATGCCGACGGTTGTTAGATCGCGTCTGCGGGTGTGCCGCGGCGGCCGAAGAAGAGCGACACGACGAACAGCACCAGGAACAGGAAGAACAGAACCTTGGCGATCAGCCACGAGCCGCCGGCCACTTCGGTGAACCCGAACACGCCGGCGAACAGGGCGACCAGCAGGAACACAAGTGAGTAACGGAGCATGGCAGCAACCCTCGTTGGGCGAGAGGTATCAGTTCCGGCGAAGGACCGCCGGCTTGTTGCGGAGCGGGCCTCAGCCCGATGGGATTGGGACGGCATTCGGCGTGCCAATCGGGGGCGGAAAACGAGACCGGCCGACGTGACACCACAGTCACGACGGCCGGCGGTCAAGTCGGACGGTCTCACTTCTTCTCGCTCTCCGCTTCCAGTTGCGCGATCAACTGCTCGATGGTGGTGACGTGCTGCTGGCACTTGGGCATCAGGTCGTTGCGGATGAGGAAGCGGCACTCGGGCGAGATGTCGGCCTTCCCGACCGCCTTCTCGTACTGCTCCTTGCCGTACAGCTCGCCCTGCTTGAGGGCGGCGAGGGCGGTCTGGGAGCCGAACAGCTTGGCCGCCCCTTCCACCAGGTTGGCGAACACGCCCCACACGCCGGCCCCGTCGGACGGGGTGCCGCCGTGCGCGAGCACCCGCTCGCGGAGGACGTCCGCCGACCGCCCGTGCTCGTCGCGGACGCGGGTGAGCACGTTTGCCAGGTTGCGGTGTTCGGGCTGGTTGAATTTGCCGATCGACTGCTGGTACGTCTCGACGGCGGCGATCTCGCCGCGGAGTAGACCGTTCAGGGCTTCGACGTCGGCGTTGGTGGTGGGGATTGTGAGGGCGGCATCCATAAAGAACTCCGGTGTGTGAATCGAACCGACCTGTAGTGAATGCAACCGGCATGCCGGAAACGCGAACGACCCCGGCCGTTGGGCCGGGGTCACAGAGACTGACCACGTCAATCCGATGTCACTCGCCGCTCTTCTTGATGCTCTCGCCGGCCTTCTTCACCGCCTCCCCGGCCTTCTTGGTCGCTTCCTTGGCCTTCTCGGCAGTCGCCGCGGCGACCTCTTTCGCTTTCTCGGCAGCCGCCCCAGCGGCATCAGTCACCGCGTCCACTGCCTTCTTGCCGACCTCTTTGGCCTTATCGGCGGCGTCGGCGATCCCGTCTTTGATCTTGTCTTTCATGTCGGCCATTGTTGGGCACTCCGCTTGGTGTTGAGCGCGGCCGCCAGCCAGAGGCGGCTCACGAAGAACCCTTTAGCACGGGGCGTGCCAAACCCCTCCGCTCACTCAGGGTGTGGCGTTCGTTCGGGCACCCAGCCGGCTGACGCCGGCGGTTCCAGAAGCTCTTGGA
>JANNDF010000270.1:0-9128 GCA_031387445.1 Planctomycetia bacterium | reverse complement strand
CCGAGAGCGGGAAGAAAAACCCGCTCTCGGCGAGAGCGGTCCACCCTACTTCAGCAACTCCTTCGCCAGCCCGTTGGCGTCGTACAGCTTCCGGAGCGCTTCCAGCACCGCCCGCGAGTGGACTGCGACGTGCCGGGCTTGCACTTCGGTGTACACGAAGTTCCGCACCAGCCCGTGCCGGTTGCGGTCGAAGTTGATGCCCACCAGTTCGCCGGCCCGGTTCAACACAGGCGAACCGCTGTTCCCGCCGATGGTGTCGGCCGTGCTCACGAAGTCGAACGGCGTCTTCAGGTCGAGTTTGTCTTTCCCCTTCACCCACCGCTCGGGTAGCTCGAACGGCTCGCGGTTCTTCATCGCCGCCGCCCGGTCGAACGCCCCGGCAAAGGTGGTGTGGAACGGCAGCGTCTGCCCGTCCACGTCGTACCCCTTCACCACGCCGAACGCCAGCCGCAGGGTGAAGGTGGCGTCGGGAGCGACCGTCTTGCCGAGTGCGGCGAACCGCAACTTGGCGATCTCGGCGTAAGCCTGCCGCTCCACCTCCTCCACCTCGTCCTCGTACTTCTTGCGGAGCTTGCGTGCGTCGGCATCAACCGCCTTCGCCAGCACGATCATCGGGTCTTTGCTCTCGGCGAGCAGCTTCGGGTTGTCCACCAGCTTCTTCCGCACTTCGGGGTCGTACAGCGTACTGTTCACCAGTTCGTCGGCCCGCTTGGCCGGGTTCTTGCCGGCCAGCACCAGCTTCACGGTCGGGTGGTCGCCGCCCAGGTGCTCGGCCAGGAACGTGAGCGACGCTTGCAGCTTGGCCCGCTCCAGATCCTTCTCGATGGGGGCGGGGCTGAAGAGGCCGAACTTGAGCGAGTCGAGGTTGCTCTTGCGGTACTCCCGCAGGCGATCTGCCGACTCCTTCGGCAACTCGTCGCCCATCCGCACGCAGTGGCGGGCGATCACGAACAGGTCCGAATAGAAGGCGTGCCCAGTTTCGATCAGCAGGTGTTCCTTCTCGAACGTCTGGTACGTCTTCTGGGCGTCGGCGATCAATTTCGTCGCCCCCAGGTATTCTTGCTGGAACCGCCCGCTGCCGGGGGCTTGCGCTTCCAGCGACTTCGACAAGCCGAATTCCGCCATCCACTTCTCGCTGAGGACGGCCGGGTCGAGCAGCCCCTGGATTTGCCCGCTGAACGCCTTGCGGGCGTTCGCCACGCTGTGCAGGTTGGTGGCCGCCTGCCGGCGTTGCTCCGGCCCCTGGTCGCCGTACTGGGTGAGGGCGGCTTCGAGCGTCCGCAAGCGAGACAGCGTGTACGGCAGGGTGTGATCCCGACGGTGCTTCAGCTTGTCCAGCGTTTCCAGCCGGTTGGTGGTGCCGGGGTGCCCGGTCACGAACACCACGTCGTTCTCCTTCGGCCCCACCTCGCTCCACTTGAAGTAGTGGTCGCACTTCACCGGCTTGTCGTTCTCGTAGGCCCGGAAGAAGGAGACATCCAGCCCGTGCCGCGGGTTCTCGAAGTTGTCCACGTCCCCGCCGAACGCCGCGATGCCCTGCTCCGGGGCGAACACCAGCCGCACGTCGGTGTACTTCTTGTAGCGGTACAGGTGGTACGCCCCGCCCTGGTAGAGCGTCACCACGTCGCTCCGTAGCCCCGTCTTCGTCAGGCTCTCTTGTTCGATCTCGGTCGTCACCGCCCGTCGTGCGGCGGCGGCTTCGCCCGGCTTCATGTCCGCCTTCACCGCCGCGTTCACCTTCGCCGTCACGTCCTCGATGCTCTGCAACACGTTCAGTTCCAGGTCGGGGCACCTGGCCTCGTCCTTGCGGTCCTTGGCGTAGAAGCCGAGGGCGAACAGGTCGCGGTCCTTCGTGCTCAGCTTCTGGAGCGCATCCGCCGCGATGTGGTGGTTGGTGACGATCAGCCCGTCGGCACTCACGAACCCGCCGCTCCCCCCGCTGTTGAACCGCACGTTCGCCTTCATCGCCCGCTCCAGCCACGGGTCGGTCAGGTCGAACTGGTGCTTCTGCTTGAGCAACTCTTTGGGCGGGTCGTTCAGCAGCCACATGCCTTCGTCGGACCGGCCGAGCATGGGTGTACTCACGAGCAGGGCGAGGGCGAGCAGGGCAGCGGGACGCATGGCGCGGCCTCGGAAGCGGGAGGGGAATTGTACGGGCGGAAATTCCGTGCGAATTGGTGCCCGCTGGTCTGCTCCCGAACCGCTCAGTGGGGTGGCGTGTCCGTGCGGACGCCGTCCAGGGAGCCGAGCATGTCCACCGCCGCCGGGTTGCTCGCCGCCATTCAGCACTCCGGCGACGACCGGCTGCCGTGGCTGGTGTTCTGCGACTGGATCGAGGACCGCGGGTTCACCGAGGACGCCCAACGCCTCCGCGAGTGCAGGTGGCATGCCATCGACCCGACGCACCTCTTGTCGCCGGATGCCCGCTGCGCGGTGATCGCCGGCGGGGAATGCCCGGAGGAGGAACTGCGGCTTCAGGACGAGTACAGTCCGTTGACCGACCGCGGGCTGATCGCCCTGGCGACCGTCCGCGCCCCGCGGTTGCGGGTGCTGGACGTGAGCTATTCGGAGGTGACCGACGCCGGGGTGCTGGCGGTGGTGCGGGCCGCCGGGCTGGCGGCGCTGCGGTTCCTGAACCTCCGCGGCATCCGGCTCAGCGATGAGACCGTGGCCGAGTTGCACCGCTCGCCGGTGTCGTTCGTCCGCGGCCCCGACCGCGACTCCTACGACGAGTGCTGCTGCCGCGACTGCCGGCGGCGAGACGTTCACGACTTGGACGACGACGGCTGGGCGCTGACGCCCGACCGGCCGGACCGGCACGCCCGCCTGGGGCATCCGGGGTGGAGCCGCCACCGCTGGTGGGGCGGCTTCCAGGTCAGCCAACTCTGCAAGCGGAGGCGGCTGGCCCGCTGACCGTTCCACACTTGCCCGACGGTGGCCGCACGTTTAGCCTGAGGGGGACACCCGTTCATCCCCCGTCGGTCGCGCCCATGCTTGCCAAACTGCGGTCGTTCGCGCTCGTGGGCATCGACGCGGTGCCGGTGGAAGTGGAGGTCGATTCGAGCGGCGGCACCGCCAAGATCATCCTGGTGGGCCTGCCCGAACTGGCCGTGCGGGAGAGCATCCACCGCATCGAGCGGGCACTGGCGAACCTGGGCTACGCCCGCCCCACGGGTCGCGTCATCATCTCGCTGGCCCCGGCCGATCTGCGGAAGGAGGGCGGCGCCTTCGACATGCCGATTGCCCTCGGCATCCTCGTCGCCACGCGACAACTCACGCCCGAACAACTCGCCGACTTCGCCACCGTCGGGGAACTCGCGCTCGACGGCAGCGTGCGTCCGGTGAAGGGGTGTCTGAGCGTGGCGATGGCCGCCCGCGAACTGGGCATCAAGAAGCTGATCGTGCCGGCCGAGAACGCCCGCGAGGCGGCGGTCGTCACCGAAGTGGAGGTGTACGGCGTCACCAGTCTGGCGGAGGCGTTCGGCATCATCAGCGGGGCGGTGGAGGTCGATCCGGTTTCCCCGAACGTGGAGGAGATCGCGGCGAAGTTGAACCGCTACCCGGTGGACTTCGCCGACGTGCGGGGGCAGGAGTACGCGAAGCGGGCGATGGTGATCGCCGCGGCCGGCGGGCATAACGTGCTTCTCTTAAATTCGGTTAGACCCTACGCGAGATAACTAGCGCGTTTGCCTTTCCCTCTCGCCCTACCGCCCGTTACACTTCTTGCGAACCCACCGGCCGGTTGTGTGTCGTTACTTTCTTGCACTCCTCTCTCCCTCAGGGAGTCGCCCACCAGTGCTACCTACTATCGAAGAGTTCAACTACATCTCGAATGAGACCTTCCGCCAATGCATCGAGAGCGACTGGCGGGAACTCAACGAGGCGCTCCAGACCAAGAGTTGGAAGGGGGCGATGGTTCTGGGGGGTAGCATCATCGAGGCGATGCTGGCCGACTCCCTGTACTCAGAGGGGGGCGGAACGAACGGAGTGCTTCGATCAGACCTTTCGGTCCTCATCGACGACTGCCACACCAAGAAGATCATCAAGGACGACACGAAGAAGGCGTGCGAGGTCATCAAAGACTTCCGCAACCTCATCCATCCCGGACGGACTGTGCGGTTGGGGACGCAAGCCACGGAGGGGAAAGCTTCCCTCACTCGGAGTCTTGTGCTGATTGTGGCCGGCGATATCGCGGCCAATCGGAAAGCAACCTACGGCTACACGGCAGAGCAGGTGCTCAACAAGATGTTTGCAGATCCAAGCGCACTCTTCTCGATCAAAGATTCACTCCTCCGCAAAGTGAACGATTGGGAGAAAGAACGTCTTCTGCTCAGAATGCTCCCCAACACTCACCAGGCAACCAGGGAGGAAGCGGCGGCCGCACCCAACGCGCAGAAACGGAAGATGTTCACCGAACACCTACGGTCAATCCGTTGGCTAAATAGTCACGTCTTTGAGGCGTCACCGGAGGGGATCAAGAAGAAGGCAGCTAGGGTTTACTGCGACTTACTGTACGAGGGAAGTGGGTCGGATCGTCGGCACTTCGAACGGGGGTTGTTACTGCCGAAGTACATCGACCTATTGGAAGAATCTGAGAAGCAGTTGGTGCGGAAGGGGTTGCTGTCAAGTTTGCGGGAGGAACAGTGCAAGGAACTTCTGCAAGCTACAAAAGGTCTGGGAAAATGGTTCGCGACCGCGGACTGTTTTAGCGATCTTCTCTCGATCTTTTTCGCGGCTGTGCATTCGGAGTCCGACAAAGCTGACGAGTGGATGGAAGGGATTCTCTACACAATGGGAGAAGAGGCGAAAGGCCAATTCCGAGACTACGTCAAGTCTAAGAATAGGTACCCGGCCCGGTCATTGGGAGCCCAGTGTTGCGAGCGACTGCTTGACCTGCCAAGAGATATCCCCTTCTAGTTCAACCGCACCCATGCCGGCATCGCGAACACCACCCGCGTTCCGGCCTTTCGCTTCTCCACCTCCAGGCAGAACACTCCCGCCCGGTTCAGCCGGGCAATCTGCTCGCGGGCGTCGGGGTGGGGCAGGGTCGTCTCGACCGGGGTGTGCCTTCGACCGAGGTACGGGAGAATCGTCGGGGCGTCCTTATGCCGGGCGTGCGCCGCTCGCACTTGGGGCGACCGTAGGAACCGCTGGATCGGGGTCATCGGCGTCTCTCCTGGGAGAAGGTACAAGTATACCCGGCCTCCCTCACTTTACCCGAACCCCGACGACTACGACGGAAGTAGACGCCGGCACGTTTTGCCCGTTCACCACCGCGGCCGGGATTGTCACCACCCGCAGCACGCCGACCGCCCTCACCGTCTCCCCCTGGTCGATGTCCACCGT
The DNA here is from genome assembly GCA_031387445.1 of Planctomycetia bacterium. GTDB lineage: Bacteria > Planctomycetota > Planctomycetia > Gemmatales > Gemmataceae > JALHQU01. The sequence goes on along the minus strand of JANNDF010000270.1, from coordinate 3,782 downwards.
GCCGAACAACTGCACGCCGAACTCTACCCCGCCCACCTCTACCCCCGTCACAGTCCACCCGGCGAACGTGTAGGGCGGCTGGCTGGCGGGAACCGTCACCCGCACCACCTGACCGTGCAGACTGGCGGCGTCGCCGACGGTCATCTTGTCGAGCGGCAGGGCCGGCCCGCTCGCGAGCCCGAGGGCAATCAAAAGTAGGAGGGTCATCATTCGGGTAGCTTACCCGCCCGATATGACGGGGGCAACGGTCGGCGGATTGTACTAGCGTTCAGTAAGATTGACGTTATCATAAACGTGCGGCCTTTACTCTTTCCCGCACGGAACCCTGGCTATGCTCCCCCACCGCAACCCGCTGCTGGCGTCGGCCAAGTTCGTCATCGAAGTCACGGTCGAGTACACCGCCCGCGGGCAACGCCGGGCGAAGACGTTCACCGGCCCGAAGGCGTACAGTGCGTCCCGCTCGTTCTACCTCGCCAAGCACCGGGCGGGGGCCATGCCGCGGATCGTAGCGGCGAACCGGACGCACCCGTAACCGTCACGGAACCGCGAACGCCAGACACCCGGCCCGAGAAGGTCGGGTGTCTTCGTTTCCGCCCGTGGCTCATCGCCGGCACAAGTGCGACGGCAGGACCGAAAGTGCGGCGTAGTCGATGTCTAGTTCCGGCAGACCGCCCTTCGCCCCCTCGTTCACCACCAGCCCGTCGGCGTCCCCCTGGGCGTTCGCCGTCGGCCCGTCATCGTCTGAGGGGAACCAGTCCACGTCCGGGATGGGTTCCATCCGCCGGGAGTTGGTGAGCGGGCCGGGGATGTAGCCGGGCGGGTAGGCCGAGCGGTCCCCGTGGAGGCGGTCGCCGTCGTCGCTCAGGCCGGAGTAGTCGGGGCGGGGGCCGTGGCAGGCGCACGCCCCCAACTCGGCGAGCTGTTCGCCGCACGCCATACAGTGGGCATCGTTCAGAGTCAGGGTTAGCTTCCGTCTCTTCATCGTTCATCCTCGTAGGGGTGTCGGGCGATTAAACCGCCGGGGTGGCAGGTCAGGGGGTGGCGTTGTGGATGCGCAGCAGTTCGGCCTGCACGTCGGCCAGTTTGCGCTGGTGCTTCGCCAGCAGTTTCTTGAGGTAGTCCCACGCGTCGCTCAGCTTCGGACCCGGCTTCGGGCCGTACAGCTCCTCCCGCCAGCGCACGCTCAGTTTCTCGCCGCGACTTACGGCGGCCAACTCGTCCAGGTGGGCCTCGGTGCGCTCGATCAGTAGCTGCCAGTAAATGCGTTTGGTGTTCAGCAGCCGCATCGGGTCGGTCGGGGGCGGGGCGGTTCCCTGCCCGTCGAGCGTCATCGTCGCCCCGTCGGGCAGCAGGTAGCGGCGGATGTACGGGTCCCAGACCGGGTTGCCGCCGTGCTTGGCCGCGAACCGGTTCGCACTCTCGCCGCCGTTCTTCCAGGGTTCGTCGGGTGCGTTGTTCACTGGTCGTTCTCCTCGGGGGTGTTGGGGTTCAGGGCGGCCAGTTCGGCCTCCAGGTCTCGCAGCCGGTGCACACGTTCGACCCACGCCTGGTACTGGTCCCACACGGCTCGTTCGTCGGTGGTCAAGGCGTCCCACGGTAGGGTGCCGGCGATACACGCCCACACGTTCGGCGGCAGTACCCACTTCTCCCCGGCTCCTTCGGCGGGCACGTGGGCCAGTTCCCGTCGCAGCTTGTTCAACTCGGCTTTCAGGCTCATCGTTGCCTCCCGCGGTGTGTGGCCAGGGCGGCGACCTGTTCGCGGAGGGCGGCGACCTCGGCTTCCAGTTCGGCCGACTCGCGGAGTTTCACCGCCATCTCGAACAGCGTGCGGATCGCGGAGAGGCGAACCGATTCGGATTTGGCGGACAGCAGCTTACGCAGGTTGGACGACGCGAAGTCCAGCCCGTCGGTCAACCGGCCGAGTGCTTGAGCGACCATCGCCTGCCGCAGTTCGGCCACCCGCGAGCGGAACGCGGGGATCGTTTTCCACGTCTTCACCGTTCGTTCGCCCGCACCGCACCGTTTCGCCACTTCGCCGTTCGACAGGCCGCGGGCCACGGCCAGTGCCGCCCGCTCCTGCTTAGGACTCAGTTCACTTTCCGGGCCGTTTCGGGCCGTATCGGGCCGACTCATGCTCAGCCTCCAGGGTGTCTCAGGTGTACCGGCCTCGGAGCAGCCACCACGCGGCCTCCACCGCCTTCCGCTCCGTCGTGTAGGCGTCGGGCGAGTACTCGGGGGACGGGGCGTCGTCTTCTTTCAGCACCCAGGCGTACCCGCCGTACCTACCGGGGAAGACGGTCAGCGTGGCGGTGTCGTCCAGCCGCCTCCACAGGTTCCCTTTGCGGGAGCGGGCGAACCCGAGCGGCCATTCCTTCAGTTCCGCCAGGGCTTCGGCCACCTCGGCGTCTTCGGCCGGGCGTCGGCGACGGCGGGGGGCACGGTCGCGGTCAGTTGCTGGCACGTTTCACCCCCTTCGCCCGTGCGGGCCTGCGGCGTTCCTCGAACTCGGTTCGCGTCGGGTGCCAGACGATCCGCCGCAAGTGCCGGTCGGCCTTGCCGGTGCTCACGTCCTCCATCCGGTAACTCAACGGCGGCGGGGGCGGGGCACCGCTCACCTTCTCCCACTGAAGTTGACAGCGTGGGGGTTCGGCCGGGTCCGCCCCCTGTTTCGGGGGGATCAGAACCGTGCTCATCACGCACCGGCTCACGTCCGACAGGCTGGACGCACCCAGCACCCGCTGTTGGCCGGTGCCCTTGTCCGCCTTGCCCCAGTTGCGGATGCCCAGCACCGTCACCCCGGTTCTGCGGGCGAGCCTGTTCAGTTTGCCGGACAGGGTGCGGCGGGCCTTCGCGTCGGTGGAGATGTCGCCGCCGCAGAACGAGTTCAGCGGGTCGAGTACCACCAGCCGGGCGTTCGTGTCCCGCACCCACTCCTCCATCTCCGGCAGGCGGTCGAGCAGGTCTACCGGGTCATCCGTGTCGCCGATGTCGTACACGTGGAGGAGGGAGAGGTCGCCGCCGTGCAGCTTCACCAGATCGCGGACCTGGGAGGCGGAGTCTTCGGCCGTCAGGTACAGAACCCCGCTGGGGGGAAGTAGCGGTGCTCTCGCACCCGGCATGGGCAAGCCGGCCGATGTCCTCGCCGTGATGTCCTTCATCAACGTGCTTTTGCCGAGGCCCTGTAGGCCGGAGAGGGAGGCGAGAACGCCCAGCGGGAGTCGGTCTTCCCACAGCCATACGGCGGGCTTGGCGACAACCTCAGTGCCCCGAACGAACAGCAGCCGCTTCGGGCCGTCCGACACCGCCACGCAATGCTCGAGGGTAAACTCGGCCACGCTCACCGTCACCGTCTCGCCGTCCAGTGCCACCCCGCGCACAAGGTCACCCAGGTCGCACCCGTCCGGGTAGCCCTGCGGCCACTTCAGGACGGCCACCTTCGCCGACGGCTGGGCCTCGCGGATCAACTTCGCCGTTCGCTCCGACCCGTCCCGCCCCGCAATGTCGTTGTCGAGGCAGACGCGGATTCCTGTGTAACCGTCGAGGAACCGCCCCCATTCCTGCTTCCAGACGTTCGCCGACGGGGTGGCGAGCAGGTCGAACCGGGCACGGGTCTTCGCGGCGGTAAGTTGCGAGTACACCGCGAGCGTGTCCCACGGGCCTTCGCACACGAGCAGCGTTCGCTTCGCCCGGTCTTCTGGGGAAGAGGTAAGACCGTCCAGGCCGAACAGCGGGAGCGGCAAGCCTGGCAGGGTGCGCTTGTTGTCCTTCGCCTTCTCCGGGTC
>JANNDF010000268.1:0-2180 GCA_031387445.1 Planctomycetia bacterium | reverse complement strand
GTCCGCCGGCGAGAAGGATCGTCCTCATCCCTGCCCGCAACGAGGAGTCCGGCATCCGCGACGCCGTCCGCTCCGTCCTTCGCAGTACCGGTGTCGAACTCGAAGTGATCGTGCTGGACGACTCCTCCACTGACCGCACCGCCGACATCGTGAAGGAACTCGCCGCGACCGACCCCCGTGTGCGGCTCGAAACTGCCCTACCGCTGCCGCCCGGCTGGTGCGGCAAACAGCACGCCTGCTACACACTGAGCAAGTTGGCGAAGTACGAAGTCATTACTTTCCTCGATGCCGACGTGCAACTCGAACCGCAGGCGCTGGTGAACATGGCCGGCTTCCTGCACTCCTCGAACGCGGCGCTCGTGTCCGGCTTCCCGCGACAGATCACCGTCGGCCTGCTCGAACAGCTCGTCATCCCACTCATCAACTGGCTGCTGGTCTGCTACCTGCCGTTCGACCGGATGCGGAAGGATCTGCAACCGGGGCTTGGAGCGGGGTGCGGGCAGTGGTTCATGACAACGAAGACGGCCTACGAGAAGGTGGGCGGGCACGGCCACCCGATGGTGAAGGAGAGTCTGCACGACGGCATCAAGTTGCCGCGGGCGTACCGCACCGCCGGGCTGATGACCGACACCGCCGACGCCACGCACGACGCCACCTGTCGCATGTACCGCACTGATGGTGCGGTGTGGAACGGGTTCGCCAAGAACGCCCGCGAGGGGCTGGGGGCACCGATCCTGATTTGGATTTGGACGATCCTTCTCGCCGGCGGACACCTTCTGCCGTGGGTGATGGTGCCGGTCTGTTTCGTACTCGCCATCTACGAACACATCAGTGGCATCTATTACCCTTCCGAGGGCCGCATGTACCTACCGCCGCCGTGGTGGTTATCGGGAGGGAAATACGCGATCGGCCTGTGTGCGATCGCGGTGGTCTTCTCGACGATCCCACGCTTCGCCTGTGCGATCAAGTACCGCCAATCCTGGTTCGGTGCCATCTTCCACCCCCTCGGCGTGCTGCTCATGCTGGCGATTCAGTGGTACGCGACGGTGCGGGCGTGGGTCGGTCGGCCGGTCGGGTGGAAAGGACGGGGGCACCCGAGCCTATCGTCTTGAAAGTACTCCGCACTCTCCGAGTGCGGTTCCGATCTTCACCGCACTCGGAGAGTGCGGAGTACTTTTGAGACTCCCATGCCCTCCCCCGCGTTCGTCATCGTCGGTGCCGCCGGCGGCATCGGCACGGCCGTCTGTCGCCGCCTCGCCACCCTCGGCGCCCGCATTCTGCTCGTCGGCCGCACGTCTGAGAAGCTCGATGCGCTCGCCTCCGAACTTCACGCCCTTGACCCTGCTGGCACTTACAGCCCGCACGTCGCCGACGCGACCAAGTCGGCCGACATCGACGCCGCGTTCGCCAGAGCTGTTGAACTGTTCGGCACCGTTCACGGCGCCGCGAATCTCGTCGGTTCGATCATCCTGAAGCCCGCTCACCTGACCACCGACGCCGAACTCGAAGAGACGCTGTCGCTGAACACGCGGAGCGCGTTCTACACCGTGCGGGCGGCGGTGAAGGCGATGATGAACACAGGCGGTTCAATCGTGCTGGCGTCCACCGTGGCGGCGACCATCGGGCTGACCAACCACGAGGCGATTGCCACCGCGAAGGGGGCAGTGAACGGGTTGGTGCTGAGCGCCGCCGCCACCTACGCTCCCCGAAACATCCGGGTGAACGCGGTGGCGCCGGGTTTGGTGCGCACTCCGCTAGCGGCGAAGATCACGGGCAACGAGATGGCGCTGAAGGCGAGTACGGCCATGCACCCGCTCGGGCGGGTGGGCGAACCCGACGACGTGGCCGCGTGCGTGGCGTGGCTGCTCGACCCCGCCACGACGTGGGTGACTGGGCAGGTGATCGGCATCGACGGGGGCCTGGGCCGCGTGAAGGCCAAATAGAAGAGATTCACCGCCGAGGGCACATGAGGGCACGAGAGGAAGGCAGAAGAGAGAAAGCAGATTTCACCGCAGAGGGCGCAGAGAAGACAACAGAGAGTGAAGCAGAGTCTTCTCTCGTCCAATTCTCACTGTCTTTCTCTCTGCGTCCTCCGCGCCCTCTGCGGTGAATATTCTTCTGTCTTCCTCTCGTGCCCTCATGTGCCCTCGGCGGTGAATCTCTTCTATTTGGCCTTCACG
>JANNDF010000204.1:0-6008 GCA_031387445.1 Planctomycetia bacterium | reverse complement strand
GGCGAGCGGGGGGCGTCAGCCCCCTGGTGGATGAACGAACCAGGGGGCTGACGCCCCCCGCTCGCCTCAACCTACAAGTCGGCGTTCGGTTGGAACAGGCGGCGATACTCCTGCTGGGCGTAGCGGTCGGTCATCCCCGCCAGATAATCCCCCACCACCACTTCCAGCGACGGCACCAGCCGGCGGCCGGGCAGGGGCGGGTCGGCCGGCGGGCCGGCGACACCACTCGCCCCCTGCCACCGCCGCAGGTGACGCTCGGGCAGCAGTTCCGGCGCCTTGATGTACTCGTCGAACAGCGCCCGCAGGATCCGTTTGCCGTTGGCCGTCATCCGCAGCACGCGGTGGTGGCGGTACACCCGCTCGCGGAGGAACTGTTCCAGCCCCGTCTTCATCCGCCGCACGTCCGGCCCGAACCCGACCAACTGGTCACCCGCCCGCACGTCGGCCAGGCTCTTCGGCTTCGCGTCGGCGATCCGCCGCGACGTCTCGTCCACCAGGTCGGTCACCTGCCACGCGAGCAGGTCCCGCACCACGGCCGTGCGGAAGGCGTGCCCGCCGAGGACCGGGTGCCGGCGGCGGGTGGTTTCGGCGCACCGCTGCCAGAACTCCACCTCCCGCAGGTCGTCGAGCGTGATGAACCCCAACCCGAGGGCGTCGTCGGTGTCGTGTGTGTCGTAGGCCAGACTGTCCACCACGTCCACCACCTGAGCTTCGAGCGGCGGCGAGCGGTGCCGAACGAACTCGGCCATCTCCGCGGCGTCGGCCTTGGCCGCGTGGCGGACGAACGCCTCCCGCAGCTCGTAGGTCAGGTTCAGACCGGGGAATTCGGGGTACCGCTCCTCCAGTTCGTCCACCCGCCGCAGGCCGTACAGGTTGTGGTTGAACCCGCCGTACCCCTTCAGGCACTCGTCGAGCGCCGCTTCTCCGGCGTGGCCGAACGGCGGGTGGCCGATGTCGTGGGCGAGGGCGATGGCCTCGGTCAGGTCTTCGTTCAGCCGCAGGCGGCGGGCGACGGTGCGCGCGACTTGAGTGACTTCGAGCGTGTGCGTCAGGCGGGTGCGGTGGTGGTCGTTGACCGACGCGACCAGCACCTGCGTCTTGCCGGTCATGCGGCGAAAGGCGGAGCTGTGGACGATCCGCTCGCGGTCCCGCTGGAAGGCGGTGCGGTACGGGTGCGGCGGCTCGGCGTGCCGTCGCCCGCCGCTGTCGCGGGTGCGGACGGCATACGCGGCCAGCCAGCCGTCGTCGTGATCCAGCCAGGCGTCGGGGGGGGGCGACATGCGAGAATTGTAGGCGGTGAATCCCGGCAGTCATGCCGGGGGTGGTTGGTGTCGCCACCCCCGGCATGACTGCCGGGGTTCACCGTGAGGCCTCACCGCCGGCGCCGCTTCCGCCGGCGGTCGTCTTCGTCCTCATCCTCATCCTCGTCCTCTTCGTCTCGTGCCGGTCGGCGTCGCTTGCGGCGGCGCGGGGTGAGCGCCCGGCGAACAGTCTTCGACTTCGACAGGTTTGTCAGGAAGACGACCCACCAGATGATGCCACCGATCACCAGCACCCCCGCGACCGCGATGATGCCGAGCGCCACCCCGAAGATCCAACTGGAGTCGGTGGCCGCTTTCGGGACCGGGTTCGGTACGGAGGAGTTCGCCGGCGGGGTGGACGGCCAGTTCGGCTGGGAGGGCGGGCTCCACTGCCCGCCCTGGGGGGGAGTGTTGGTTGGCTGCCAGCCGGGCTGGTTGAAGTCGCCCCCAGGTCCTTGCGGGGTGATGACCGCCGGCGGCGGTGCGGAGGGGGCACCACCGGGTTGGCTAAATGTCGGCGGGGAATTGAACCCCGGCCCGTTGGGGGCGGTTTGAGGGGAACTGTAACCCGGCCCATTGGGGGCGATCGGCGGAGCGCCGACGCCGGGGCCGCCCGGTGCGGACGACGGCGAACCGGGTGCGGACGGCATCCCCGGCGCGGGCGCCCGTCCGGGCCCGCCGGGTGCGGCAGGGGTGCCGGGCATCCCCGGCGCAGGGCCACGGGTGCCGGGCGGCGGGAGGACGGGCGGCGAGGTCATCCCGCCCGGCCCGGCGGGCGCGCCCGGCCGCAGTTGGGCCGGCGCCGACGACGCCGCGAGCACGGCAAGGACGCACACCCACCCGACTCGGACCCGCGTCATCGGAACACTCCGGAGGCGACAGAGAACCGACTGTACACGATGCCGGCGTACTCGTCAAAGGGTGGACGCCGTCACGCCCGTCAATCGGTGGTGAAGGCGGTGTCGTACGCCACCGATGGCGGGTGCGAGCCGAGCCGCCCGGCGGCGTCCTCCAACTCGCGGCGGACGCCGCGTTCCGTCTCGTCCATCTCGAACATCCGCCGTTCCAGCGACCGTTCGGTGCGGGCCACCGCCTCCGCCCGCCGGGCCAGGTTCTCCCGCTCGGTCGCCACCTGGCGTTCCAGTTCGCCGTGCAACTCCGCCGCCTGCAACTTGAGGGCGGCCGAGATCTTCGCCTCTTGTGCGTTCAGGTCATTCGCCCGCGCGTCGAGGACCGCCCGGTCGCGGTCGAGTGCCTGCTGCTTCAGAATGGCATCCCCCCGCGTTTTCGACTCGAACGCCGCCATCTGCTCCCGCATCTTCTGGAACAGGGCCAACTGCCGGCTGACGTACAAATCGAACTGCTCCACCTCGGCCCGCACCCATTCCAGATGCGCGGCGGCGTTCTGCGGGGTGACGACCGGCGGCGGGGGTGACACCGCCGCCGGTGGGGGGAGTGGGGTGGTGGTGATGGCGTCGCCCACCCACACGCCCAACCCGTGCGGGTCGGCCGGTTCGGGCGACGGCACCAGCGGTTCGGCCGGGAACTTCACCCGGCAGACGTGGCAGGTGAGCACCGCCCCGGCGGGCAGGTCGTTCGGCAACCTCCCCTGGTGGCCGCAACCGGGGCAGGAAATGTACGACGGCATCACAATACCCGGTCATCTCGGTGCGTGGCGAAGTGTAGCACGCGGCACTCACTCCTGCATGGGCAACATCAACTCCATCGACTTCCCACCCCGCACCACAGTGACAGGCACCTTGTCGCCCGGCTTCGTCGTGCGCAGGGCGTGGGCGAACAGGTCCGTTTCCCGCAGCAGGTCGGTCTTGCCGTCGAAAGCGATGAGCACGTCGTCCTTCTGGAAGCCGGCGTTCTTGGCCGCCGCGTGCGCGTTGTACTGGCCGACGAACTTGACCCGCAGGGCCATGCCCGTCTTCGGCACCCCGGCCGGGCGGTCGCCGTCCACCCCTTCCAGCACCAGCCCGCCGGTGGCCATCCGCCGCAGCCCCCACGAACTCGACCGCCACGAGAGGTCGTCCGACTGCCGCCAGCCGTCGGGCAGCGCGAGCGTGAGCGCGGTCGGCTTGCCCCCGCGGGTCACTTCGGCCGCCAGTTTACCGCCCTTCGCCGGCGTGTTGTGCAACACCCACTGCACGTCGGCGATCGACAGCAGCGGTTGCCCGCCGAGGGTGCGGATCTCGTCGCCGGCCTGGAACCCGGCCTTCTCGGCGGTACTCCCCTTCGTCACTTCTTTCACCGTCGCCTTCGCTTTCGGGTCGAGGACCAGCCCCTGGCTCTTCGGGTGCGGGTACGGGAAGATCACGTCTTCCGGCAGCGGCTCCTTCTTGGCCCGCAGTTCGCTCCGCAGGGCGTCGCCGATCTGGTGGCAGTGGATGCAACTCGGCACCACGCTCCCCTTGTAGTCGATTTCCGACTTGTACTTGGTGAGGGCGGGGAACTTCTCCGGCGACTCGTGGAGCGGTTTCGGGCCGCGCTTGGCGGCGAGCGACTCCTTGTTCTTCGGGTAGCCGGCGTGCAGGTCGAGCGCCCCACTCAGCGCCGCGGCCATGCCCTCCTTCGACACGTCCCCCACCCAGTTGGTGCGGTGCGAGCGGGTGCCGAACCGCCCGTACACGGTGCCGTCGGCGTTCAGAAAGAACACCGCGAAGCTCTGGTCGGTGTCGTACTGAAAGGTGCCCAGATCCAACCCGTTGGTGGACACCACCCGCACCCGCACGAACTTCTCCAGCAGCGGGCGGATGCTCTCGTCCTTGTCGACCAGGTCGTCGTCCAGCTTCACGCACTCCTCGCACGGGATGCACCGCAGGGCGATCACCAGCGGCTTGCCCTCCTTCTTCGCCTCGGCCATCGCTTTGGGCAGGTCGTTGTAAATCCAGAACCCGTCGGCCTCGACTTTCACCTTGTCGTCGCGGACCTTCTTCTCGCGGGGGTTCGGGGGCGGGTCGGCGGCGACGGCGAACGCGGCGGTCAGCAGCAGGCAGGTGGCGACGCGGAACATGGCAGGCGACCTGAGAGGAGGGGGAATGTCTTCCTACCCCTCGCATCGTGTCGCGGCCATAAGCGCGGGGAAATCGACCCGCTCGCGGCGGTCGTTGGCGTGGACCGAGAACACCCGATGGATGCGGTAGTTCTTCTCCCCCGGCCACCACTCCATGCGGGCGATGGACTCCAGCTTGCGGTCGCTCGGTACGCCCCACCCGGCCCAGTCGTGGACCGACCGCAACATGCCCAACTCCCAGTCGCCGGTGCAGGCGGTACCGCGGAACACCACCACCGTGTCGGAGGCGCTGTGCTTCGGCGCGTGGATCAGGTGCAGCGGCTCGCCGCTCAGGTGCAGGTCGGCGTCGTGGTCGAAGAAGCACACCCCGTACTCACTGCCGATGTGCCGACGGAAACCGACGTGCAGGCACGGGCGGGCGTCCGGGAAGGCGGCGCGGAAGGCGTGGAAAGTGGGTGCGGAGAAGTGGTCGGCGTGGGCGTGCGTGCAGAGCAGGTGCGTGACCCGCACGGGCGAACCGGCGAGCGCCGCGGCCACCGCCTCGGCAGGGCACTGTTCGCCCCACGCGGCGGGCGGCATTTCCAGCACGGCGGCCTCGTGCCCGTGGACGAGCAGCCAGCAGCCGGTGCGGAGCGGGCCGAACTGCCCGACCAGGTACACTCCTTCGAACCACCATCCTGAAGACATACTGTTCGGACTCACCGGGGGATGAATAGCGAATTGTATTGGGATGTGCCAAGTGAGGAGTAGCCGCCGCCCGCTCGAAACCGTCTTGTTAGCCCGACGCGTGAGTGAGGGGCGAACCACCCCGCCGAAGGTGGTTCGCCCCTCGCTCGCGCGTCGGGCTAACAGGTCACTGGCATTGCCTGGCTCGGCGGTATCATTGGCCTGCTTCAAACTCGCGCTGCTCTCGTTCGAATCGAACGCTGTCATCCCATTCTGCCGCAAAGCGGGCGATCAAGTGCTGAACACCGGCGGAGTCGTTTGGCACCAAGTCATCGGCCATTGTCTCATCGCCATAAGTTTCAGCAGCCGCCACAGCAGCTGCGTATATTACCTTGCGCATCGTCTCTACATCTCCTGTTCGCATGGCTCCAATATGCAGCCAGCAAGCAAGGAGCGGGACATCATAGTTCTCGTCGTTCGCCATGTTTGCACCGCCAGAAAAATCGAGGGGAGAATTCCTATTACGCCGAATGCAGTCGAATTACTTCGGATGATCGCGCGGAACGAGGGCTTCACCCCTTGGAGTTTTATACCACTTTCCACCGGAGTTCTCGATGTACCCGCGTTTCTTGAGTGTAGCCAAATGAGGATGAGCATGAGCCCTAACCGGCAAGTTGAGACGGAGGACTTCTGCCAAAATCTCATCGCCAGTTAACCGCCTCGTAGCACCCATTAACACGATGTCGATAGACGCCGAGGCAGTTCCTGCGACAGTACCCCAAGGCGTTTTTCCTGATGTTCTCAGCAGAGCAAAACTCGGCAGACTCGCTGGTCCTGATTGTTCGGTTAGCGGGGGGTGCGTCCGCGGAACAACAGGCAGTGGGTCATGAGACTCAGTGGGTGAAAAGAATACTGCCGGATCTATCGGCTGAGTGACAGCTTGATCAGAGCGACCCACAGTATCGGCAATTGTCATCAACTCCCGAATCGCGACCTGTACTGTCAAATGGAAAAACTCTCGC
>JANNDF010000187.1:0-6022 GCA_031387445.1 Planctomycetia bacterium | reverse complement strand
CCGACCTGCCGCTGTCCGCGTTCCTGTCCGAGCCGCTCACCGACCCCGTGCCGACGCCGTCTCCGGCTCGTCTCGACTCCCATGCCCCGGCCGCCTTCGCTCCCGTCCACTCGCTCCCGGGCGGTGAGTTCCGCGAGTGGCTGCTCGACGACGCCACGAGGGGGGAATGGATCGCCGCCCTGAAGTGGGGAATCACCCCGGAGATGGTGGCGGCGGTGGCAAAGCTGATGGGTAAAAGGTTCTGGTGTGTGTGCTGGCGAAGGTGCGGGTGATCTGCCGCTGCCGCAACACGCTCGACGGGTGCGGGGTGCTCGGGGTGCGGGTGCAGCCGAACCACCCGACTGACGACCTCGGCGGCATCCTGACGAGTGCTTTGGAAGGGCTGAGCTACCGGTGCGGCCATGCGGTCATCGGGGTGAATCCTCATCCCGTATCCCGGGTGTCGATGATGGCAACCTGGCAGACGGTGGTGTGCGTGGCGGTGGTAGCGGGGCCACCGCCGGAACCCTGCAGGCGGAGGACATACCGGTGACGCTCTCTCCGCTCCGGCTGATGACCCACCGGCCCCTTCACCCACGGCCCGCTCCCCCGGGCACACGGACCCGGGGAGCATGGCCGGCCGGGTGCTCAGCCCGCGGGTGCGGGTCCGCCCTCCCCACCGTCGGCCGGCACCGCCCGGCGCTCGACCACCTCGAACCGGTACCGCTTCTGCGGCTCCCCGCCGTCGAACCGCCGCCGGGCCTTCTCCAGCTGCAGGTTCAGCACCTCGTCCTCCGTCTCGAGGGTGCCCCCTTACCCCCATCCGCTTACCGGGTTGTTCGGGCTTTGTCCGGTCCAGAAGTGAGGCACCCTCGGACGCCGACAGACGTGCCGAGCCACCCGCTCGAAGAACTGCCGGTTCGGCCAACTGCCGCTGAGAAGCACCACGATGCGACGGCAACTGACGACCACCGAGGTCGCCACCTTGATCAAGAGCGTTCGCCAGGTCGCCGGCTGACCCTCGCCCAGCGGGTCGTGCCGTCGACGGGGGTTCTGGTCGCGCTTCTGGGCGGGTTCCGGCAATGCGACCACGGGTCCCTCGCCGGCGGGTTGGTCCGGTTCGCGATCGTAGCCCGCCGTCCGGCCGGTGGGTATCATCGGGGGCACGCCAGCCGCGGAGAGCCGACCGTGTCCGCCCCCGACCCCCCCCGCGCCGCCGAACCGGAGATCACCCACTCGCTCGCCGACCCGGCCGCGACCACCGGCGGCGAGTCCGCGATCACCGTCGCCGCCCCGCCGCCGACTGCCGGGCGGTACACACTCGGCCCTGAGATCGCCCGCGGCGGCATGGGGGTGGTATACCGGGCGACCGACACCGCGTTCGGCCGGGAGGTGGCGGTGAAGGTGCTGCACGACAAGTACGCCCCGGACTCGTTCACCGCCCGCCGGTTCGCCGACGAAGCCCGCATCACCGGCCAGCTCCAGCACCCCGGCATCCCCCCCGTGTTCGACCTCGGCACCCTGCCCGACGGACGCCCGTTCCTGGCCATGAAGCTGATCAAGGGGCAGACGCTCGACGACTTGCTGAAGGCCCGCACCGACCCGTCGGCCGACCGCGGGCGGCTGGTGGCGGCGTTCGAGCAGATCTGTCAGGCCGTCGCCTACGCCCACTCGCACCACGTCCTCCATCGCGACCTGAAGCCGGCGAACGTGATGGTCGGCGGGTACGGCGAGGTGCAGGTGATGGACTGGGGGCTGGCGAAGGTGCTGACGAGCGGGGGGCGTCCGGCGGACGACCCGATCGACCCCGAGGCGACGGCCACCCCCGACCCGACGGCGGTGAAGTCGCTACGGGACGCGGAGCTGTTCACCCAGTACGGGAGCATCCTGGGGACTCCGGCGTACATGGCGCCGGAGCAGGCGATCGGGGCGGTGGACCAGATCGACGCCCGCAGTGACGTGTTCGGCATGGGGGGCATCCTGGCGGCGATCCTGACCGGCCGCCCGCCGTTCCTCGGGGCGACCTCGGAGAGTACCCGGCAGATGGCCGCACTGGGGGAGGTGCAGGACTGCTTCGCGCGGTTGGACCGGTGCGGGGCGGAGCCCGACCTGGTGGCCCTGTGCCGGCGGTGCCTGAGCCCGAAGAAGGAGGACCGGCCGGCGGACGCGAAGGCGGTGGCCGACGACGTGGCCGCGTTGCGGGCGGCGGCGGACGAGCGGGCGCGGCAGGCAGAGTTGGAGACGGTGCGGGTGGAGGGGGAGCGGCAGAAGGCGGCGGTGCAGGCGGCCGAGCAGCGGAAGCGGCGGCGGGTGCAACTGGCGCTGGCCGGGGTGGTGACGGTGGTGGTGGTCGGCGGCGGGGCGGCCGCGTTCGTGGTGCAACAGGACAAGTTCGCGGCGGAGCAGCGGCAGCAGGCGGACCTCCGGGCAGTCGACGACCAAGCGCGGCTGGAGCAGCGGGCGACGAAGGCCGCGACGCTCGTTCAGGCGCTCGGCACGGCAGAGCCGGGGGCCGTTCCGGTGCTCATCCAGGAACTGACCGCGTACCGCGACGAAGCACGCCCGCACCTGCGGGAGTTGGCGTCCCGGTCGATCGTGCAACGGGCGGGACTCCACGGCCGACTCGCCGTACTGGCCGATCGCACAACAGACGACTCTGAAGCCTCCCGTATGCGCTCCGAGGTCGTCCACTATTTTTTCACTTGCAGAGCAGACGAACTGGCCCTGCTGATCGACCAGTTGGCCGCTGGCGTCAGCGAGCACAACATCGCCGCCCTCTGGACGCTGTTCGCCGACTTCGAGATGGAGGCCGGCCTTGAGATCCGTCACGTCCGCCGTGCCGCCCTCATGGCCCGCATGGACCCGAACAACGCGCGGTGGAAAACCTACGCCGCGGGCATCGTTCCCCACCTCGTTCGTGTGAACCCCCTGCAAGTCGAGCCGTTCGCGGAGGCCCTTCGGCCGGTCCGCGGGCACCTGCTTCCGTCGCTCATGAAGCGGTATCCGGAATCTCGCACACGCATCGAGTCCGGCAAGCTGGCGACATCCGAGTTGGTGGCGGAGGCGACGGCGTTCGACCTGACGGCCAACCTGCTCGCCCGGTACGCGGCCGACATGCCGAGGGAGCTGGCCGAACTCGCGGTGACCGTGGACGCCCGGCACTACCCGCTGTTCGCCGACACGATCCGGAAGAACAGAGCGGACGTGGTGCCGCTGCTGAAGGCGGAGTTGGCGGAGCGGCCGGTCCCCAAGTGGGCCCTCGACGGGGTAGGCATGCCACTATCCGGCGTGAGCGGTGTGGCGGCCATGGGCGAGTGGGTGGACACGGACGCTGCGCTTGCGGATCGGGGCAAGCGGCGGGGGTACGCGGCGGCCACACTGCTGACGCTGGGCGAGGCGGAGACGGTGTGGCCGGTGTTCCGGTTCCCGGGAGACGGCGACCCGACGGCGCGGAGCTACCTGCTCCAGCGGCTGGCGGAAATCGGGTCCGACCCGCTCGCCCTGATGACGCGGTTCGCGGCCGAGACCCACGTGTCAGCGAAGCGGGCCGTGCTGGTGGGCTTGGGGGACTTCCCGCCCGATCTGGTGGACGGGGCGAGGCGGGAGGCGTTCGCCGGGGAACTGCTCAAGCTGTACCGGGAGCACCCGGATCCCGGCCTGCACTCGGCCATCGACTGGCTGTTGCGGCAGAAGTGGGGGAAGGGGAAGGAGCTGGCGACCATCGACGCGGAGCTGGCGGCGGCGGCCCGCACGCCGGTGCTGGTGCGGGGGCTGGCGTCGCTCGCGCCGGTGCCGGTGTCGGTGGGTCCGTTGTTGCCCGCGCCGACGGTGGCGGAGAAGCAGGACTGGTACGTGAACGGGGAGGGCCAAACGTACGCCGCGGTGCGGGGGCCGGTGGAGTTCACGCTCGGTTCGCCCGAGACGGAGCCGGGGCGGGTCGAGGTGAACGAGCCGCCGCACCGGAAGCGGATCGGGCGGACGTTCGCCGTGGCGACGCGGGAGGTGACGGTGGTGGAGTTCCTGCGGTTCCGTCCGAAGCACGACTGGACGAAGAAGCACAGTCCGGGTCTGGACACGCCGGCGGTGTCGGTGACGTGGTACGAGGCGGCGGAGTACTGCAACTGGCTGAGTGCGCGGGAGGGAATTCCGGCGGACCAGTGGTGCTACGAGCCGGCGAAGGGGGGCGGGTACGGGGAGGGGATGCGGATGAAGGCGGGCCACCTGAAGTTGACGGGCTACCGGCTGCCGACGGAGGCGGAGTGGGAGTACGCGTGTCGGTCGGGCGCGGTGACGAGCCGTTACCACGGCCGGGGCGAGGACCTGTTACCGCGGTACGGTTGGTTCGCGAAGAACGCGGAGGACCGGGCGTGGCCGGTGGGTCAGTTGCGGCCGAACGAGTTGGGGCTGTTCGACGTGTTGGGTAACGCGATGGAATGGGTCGAAGATCCCGCGCTGGTGTACGTGACGGGCCCGACGGAGGACCTCGAGAACGTCAGCCCGGTACAAATTGACGAGCGAAGTTCACTCGTTCTACGGGGTGGCTCGTTCTACTTCCGGCCGTTCAACCTGCGGTGTGCGAGCCGCTTCGACTATCGGCCGGGGTACCGCATCCTCACGAACGGGTTTCGCCCGGTTCGGACTCTGCCGTAGGGGGCGAATCTGTCAACCGACCTGCGGCGCCCGCGCGACAGGCTGCGGTTTCGCGGCCGGCGAGCGGGACGCAGTAGGCCCGATGGTCGGCGGCTGGCGGACAGTGGCCGATCGCTCCGGGTGACCGCGGATGGCAGGGCGCGAACCGCCGACAGGCCGCGCGACCGGGGGAACGCGGGTCTCGACAGGCCACGTCTTCTGCTCCGCCGACCCGCTGCGTCACGCCGAGCAGACTGTTGTCGCTGCCCGGCTCCGGTCCTGCGACCCGACCCCTGGAGTATCATCGGCCGGTGCACCTCGGCAGGGGGCTGTCGATGACGGCAGCGAATACTCCGGGCTAAATAACTCCCAACTCAGGTGGAAGTGATGTGGGGGGAGTCGTGGTGCCGCAGAACGGCACGGGCCTACTGTATGAACCTCCCCAGGGATCGTGGACAGTAGGAACGCGGTGTCTCCTCAACGGACCAGGAGACCCACCGATGACCAAAGTGCGTGGCCAGTACCCGCCGGAGTACAAGCTCCGCGCGGTGGCGATGATGACCGAGCAACACCTGAGTGTGACCGAGGTGGCCCGCCGGCTGGGCGTCCCGGCGAAGCGACTGCACGAGTGGAAGAAGGCCGTCCGCGAGCACGGGGTGGGGGCGTTCCCCGGGGCCGGCCACCTGACCCCCCAGGAGGACGAACTCCGCCGCCTGCGGGCCGAGGTGAAGCGGCTGGAGATGGAGCGTGACCTCCTGAAAAAAGCGGCGGCGTTCTTCGCCACCCAGGGGAAGTGACCTTCGCCTGGATCGAAGAACGCCGTCCCGAGTTTCCCGTAGCGATGATGTGTCGCGTGCTGGGCGTGTCGCGGGCCGGCTACTACGCCTGGCGAACCCGTGCACCCAGCGACACCGCCCGGCGACGCGACCAGTTGGCGGACACGATTCGGGCCGTCCACGAGGAGCCCCGCTTGGACACCTACGGCAGCCCGCGGATGGCCCGCGAGTTGAACGCGCGTGGGGTGGCGTGCTGCGAGAACACGGTGGCGGGGGTGATGAAACAGGCGGGGATTCGAGCGAAAGCGACGCGACGGTTCGTGCGCACGACCGACTCCCGGCATCGCCGGCCGGTGTCCGAGAACGTCCTCGACCGGGAGTTCACGGCGTCCAAGCCGAACCAGAAGGGGGTCATGGATCTGACCTACATCCCGACCCACGAGGGGTGGCTGTTTGTGGCCCGGGTGGTGGATCTATTCTGGCGGCGGATCGTCGGCTGGGCGATGGACGCGACGATGACCAGCCGACTGGTGGTGGACGCGTTGGCGATGGCGGTCGGTCGCCGCGGGCCGGTGGCCGGTGTGATCGCGCACTCGGATCGGGGCAGTCAGTCCGCGAGCGACCACTTCCAGGCGGAA
>JANNDF010000119.1:0-4734 GCA_031387445.1 Planctomycetia bacterium | reverse complement strand
CTCCGCGAGCGGGTGATTGAAGACCGCTCGCGGAGCGAGCAGAGCACGTCAGGAGGGCTGTGGTGATCTTCGCCGGGAAAGAGTTCTTCACCTTCCTGCCGGTGGTACTGGTGGTGTACCACCTGCTGCGGTGGCGGACGGCCAAGTACGGCTGGCTGACGCTCGCCAGTTGGGTGTTCTACGCCTGGGCCAGCCCTGGCTACCTGTGGGTCATCCTGCTGCTCACGGGCATCGACTGGTGGGCCGGTCGGCGGATCGCGGCGAGCGACGACACCCGCGTGCGGAAGCGGTGGCTGGTGCTCAGCGTCGTGTCGAACCTGGGCCTGCTGGCGGCGTTCAAGTACACCGGCTTCCTCGCCGACAACGCGGTGTCACTCAGCCGCCTGTGCGGCGTGGCGGTGGCCGATCGCACCTGGGACATCCTGCTCCCGCTCGGCATCAGCTTCCACACCTTCCAGGGCATCAGCTACACGGCCGACGTGTACCGCCGGCAGATCCCCGCCGTGCGGAGCCTGCTCGACTACGCCCTGTTCGTCGCGTTCTTTCCCCAGATGGCGGCCGGGCCGATTGTGCGGGCGGTCGAGTTCCTGCCACAGATGGCCACCCCGCCGCGGGTGACGGCGAAGCAGATCGAAGACGGGCTACGGTTGTTCGTGACCGGGCTGTTCAAGAAACTGTTCATCGCCGACCAACTGCACGCGCTGTTCGTCGATCCGGTGTTCGCCAACCCGGACGCCTACGACGCCGGCGTGCTGCGGTGGGCGGCGGTCGCGTGGGCGGTGCAAATCTACTGCGATTTCAGCGGGTACACGGATGTCGCAATTGGCGTGGGGAAGTGGTTCGGGTTCGACCTGCCGGCCAACTTCCACCTGCCGTACCTGGCGAGCAGCATCACCGACTTCTGGCGGCGGTGGCACCTGTCGCTGTCCACCTGGCTGCGCGACTACCTGTACTTCCCACTCGGCGGCAGCCGCGGCGGGCCGGTGCGGACGTACTTCAACCTGATTCTGGTATTCGTGCTGTGCGGGCTGTGGCACGGGGCGGCGTGGCACTGGCTGGTGTACGGGCTGTACAACGGGGTGTTGATGGCCGCTCACCGCGTGTACGATCAGCAGGTCGGGGCGGCGACCTGGCGGAAGAGCGGGTGGTGGGCGGGGCTGGCCCACGCCGGCACGCTCTACCAGTTGGTGCTGGGCCTCGTGCTCATCCGCATGACCAGTTGGGCCGGCGGGGGGACGATGTTCGGCGCGCTCGTCGGTCTGAGCCACCAGCCGACGGGCGAAGCGGCGTTCGCCACGGTGCCCGTGCTGGTCTACCCGCTGCTGCTGCTCGGCGTGGCCGGCCACCTGTGGGCACTGGTGCCGAAGGTGCAGTGGCTCGACCGCCTCGCCCCGCTCCGCGGGCTGGGCTACGCCGCCGCGGTAGTGCTGCTGGTGTGCCTCGCCCCTGGTGTGACGCAGAGCTTCATTTACATCGCGTTCTAATGTACTCCGCACCCTCCGGGTGCGGTTTGGAGCCGCACCCGGAGGGTGCGGAGTACTTTCCCGATGCGCGAACTCCGCTGGCTGCTGCTCGTGTTCGCCCTCTGCCTGCCCATCGTGCTGCTCGTGGCGCAGGTGTGGAAGCCGTGGGCCGGGGGGCCGCAGGCGGTGCCCCTGGCCGTGCCCACTGGCGACCAGGAGGTGGCGTGGATCCACACCACCACGAACGCCGCCACCTGGGAGCGGTTCGTCACCGGGGTGGTCCGCTCGGCCGCCGACGTGCCGGGGTTGACGGTGGACGACTCGAAAGCGTTTTTGGAGAGTACCACCGCCGTGCCCGAACTGGTGCTGTCGCGGGCCGGGCATGCGGGCAAGTTGCACATCCGCTGGTACAAGCTGCAAAGCGAGGTGAGCACCGCCGACTGGGTGAAGGCACTGGCCGCCCGCACCCCCGCACCCGTCGCGGTGATCGGCGGGGGCAGCACCGACCGGGCCATTCAATTGGCGGAGGCCATGAACCAGCAGACCGTGTGGAAGGGTGATCGCCCGCCGCTGCTCATCACCACCGCCACCGCCGACTTCGACATGACCGACGACAGCGGCGGGGTGCCGGTGGTGGACCTGTACGACGGCCGCACCTTCCGCTTCTGCTTCACCAACCGCCAGATGGCCGAGGCGGTGGTGCGGTTCGTGTTCGACGGCCCCGAGGCGAGGCTGCGTCCGCCGGCGGACGCCCGCGTGCCGGTGGTCACGGTGTCCTGGGGCGACGACCGCTACTCGGTGGACTTGAGAGACCAGTTCACCGCCGCCCTCACCCGTCGGTTCGCCGCCCCCGGCCGGCTCGCTTTCCTCGACCACTCGACCATCCCGTTCAGCGTGGGCGGGTACCTGTCGCCCAACCCGCGGGAGCGGGACGTGGCCGAGTTCGTCGCCGACCGCCTGCGGAACGTGCCCGACGAGCGGGTGCTGCTCGTGTTGCCCAGCACCACGCAGCCGGCCCGCCGGCTGTTGAAGGCGATCGTGGAGGCCGAACCGCGTGCGGCGGGCAAGCTGGTGGTGGTGACGGGCGACGGCCTGCCGCTGAACACCGTGCTGCGGGACGCCGAGTTCTCCTGGCCGACGGCGGCGCTGCCCGTGCCGCTCGTCTTCTTCGCCCACAATAACCCGGTCGCGTGGGACACCTCCGCCACTACCGCCCCGCCGGGGTACGCCTTCCGCCCGCCCAACGGCACCGAAGAGGAGATGCACTTCGGCGGGCTGGCGAAGGTGCTGGCCGAGGCGTGCTTCCCGACGAACCAACCGACTGCCGTCCGGGGTGACGACCTGGTCGCCCGCTTGCGTGCCCGCACCGACTTCTTCGACCCGAACGGCGAGCGGAACGCCAACGCCGGCGAGCACGTGCTGGTGGTCATGCCCGGCCGCCGCCCGACGCTGACCGTCTGGCGGCAGGGGACGAACGGCGGGTGGCAGGTGGTGCCCGGCACACCCGTCGTACTCCCCGCCGGCCGCGAGGACCGCCCGTGACCGACACCGAGACGTTCCCCGTCCCGCCGCCCGGCGAACCGCGTGCCCGGTGGTGGCGGACGAGTGTCAAGTACGCCCTCGGCCTCGCCCCGTTCGTGGTCGTGTGGGTGGTGCTGGTGGGCTGGTTGGCGGCGCTGCTGTCGGCCAGGGCGGACTGGTCCGACGAGTCCGACGACGCCCTCGTCCGCGAGTGGCTGGAAGAGGCCCGCCCGTTCCGCAAGAGCCTGCCCGAGGTGATCCGCGAGTACGCCGGCCGGAGCGACGACCCGACCGCCGCGGCCGACAAGCGGCAGGAGTTGGAAGAGCAACTGCGGGCGCTGGTCGAACCCACCCGCGCCTACGAGAGCAAGCTGCCCGGCTTCCCCATCATTTACCGGTTGGAGGTGGCGTTCCCGAACGAGACGGTGGCGTGGGACAACCCGGCCCCCCGCCCGCGGCAGCAGAACCAGACTCGGCTCCGCGAGGTCGTCCCGCTCCGCCCGGTGCCCGACCGCCCGGACATCGAGGTGCGGTGCGTGTACCAGATGCACGCCTTCGACAAGCTCCGCCGCCGCGAGCAGGACCGCCGGCAGATCGGGCTGATCGCCCAGGGCGTGCTGGTGGTGGCCACGCTGTTAGCCGGGCTGTTCGTGTACCGCTTCCTGCGGCGGGAGGTGAGCCGCGAGAACGCCCGCATCCAGGCCGCCGCCGAGCGGGAGCACAAGGAGCGGGAGTTGCTGGAAACGAAGCTGGCCCAACAGGAAGCGGAGCAGGCGAAGCGGGAACTGGACCGCAAGCTGCTGGAGCAGCGACTGGCGGCGGCGCAACTGCAAACCCGCGCCGACGACGCGGAGAAGAGTGCGCTCGAAATGAAGTCGCAACTGTACGCCAGCATCGGCATCATGGCCGGCAGCTACGCGCACAACATCAAGAACCTGCTGGTGCGGCCGAACGACCTGCTGCACCGGGCGATGGAGGCCGACGGGCTACACCCGGACACGCAGTCGATGCTCGGCGAGGTGAAGAGCACGCTCGGCACTGTGACGGAACGCCTTCAGCAGATCTTGCGCACGGTGCGGCGAGACACCGGCAAGCCGGAACTCGCCCCCATCGACTTGGCGGCGGTGGCCCGCGACACCGCCCGCACCTGGGGCGACATGGGCCGCGACAAGTGGAAGCTCCGCATCACCGCCGTCGCCCCGGACACGCCGCTGGTGGTGAGCGGTGACCTGTCGCACCTTCAGCAGGCGATTGAAAACCTGATCTTCAACGCCCGCGACGCCACCTTCGAGATGCGGAACCACCTGCGGGAGGAGGCCCGCAAGTCGTCGGCGGAGGCGCGGAAGCAGAAGTTGATCGACGCCGCCGGGTGGAAGGGCGAGGTGACCGTGACCGTGCGGGCGGACGGCACCGACGTGATCTTCGAGGTGCGGGACAACGGCATCGGCATGACCGACGCGGTGCGGCGGAACTGCCTGACCACGCACTTCAGCACGAAGCGGGACAACGCCATCTACGAGGGGTACAGCGCCGGCATGGGGCTGGGGCTGTCGTTCGTGGCGGTGGTGCTGGAACACCACCACGCCACCCTGGAGATCGACAGCACCCCGCTGCACGGGGCCACGTTTCGGGTCCGCGTCCCGCCGCCGGCCGCTTGATCCGGTCAACCCTGGGAGTGCGACGCCCGCAGTAGACAGTACGGTGGCGAGAGTGGAATTCGGCGCGGGGCGGATTTTTCCGAATGGGACGG
>JANNDF010000118.1:0-12726 GCA_031387445.1 Planctomycetia bacterium | reverse complement strand
CTCCGCGAGCGGGTGATTGAAGACCGCTCGCGGAGCGAGCAGAGCACGTCCGATCACGGTGAATTCCCCCGCACCACGCGGTTCGACGGCTCACCGCCGATCCGCTCCAACTCCTTCTTCACCCACGCCGACAGCACCGCTGCACCGTCGGCGTTCGGGTGGATCAGGTCGGCGAAGTGTTGGTCGCCCAACCCCACCGCTTCGCGTGTGGCCCGCAGCACGCACACCCCGCGGGTCGCTTCCATCTCGGCCAACTTCGCACGGAACTCGGCGAACTCGGCCGGATGCCGCGTCTCCAAATCCGCCGTGGTCGGCATGTCGATCAACACCACCGTCACGCCGTTCGCCTCGCACCAGTCGATCAGCCGGTGCAGGTACTTCAGGTGCGAGCCGGTGCGGTAACGGTGCAGGTACTCGAACGGCGGCTGTTCCCACCCGCTCGCCTTCATCTGCTCGTAACTCCGGCCGGCGAACCACTCCGTCGGCGCGTGCCCGCGCTGGCTGACAATGTCCTCGCCGATCTTGCGTTGCCGCTTCGCCTCGGCCGTCGTCTTCGGGCAACACCCCGGCGACACGCCGTCGGCCACGCTCGCCGCCCACATCTTGATGCCGTGCCGATACCGCCACGCCCTCCAAACCTCACCCAGCCGACCCTGCCAGTAGTGCCGCGTCACCCACTCGGCCGCGTCGGGCCGGGTGCGCTCCCAGTCTCGCACGTCGTCGATCGTCAGCAGCGAGTTCGCCCCGTGCGGTTCATGCCGGCTGTCGTTGAGATCGCTGGCGGTGATGCCGTACACCAGCACCTTCGGCGGAAGCGGGCAGGCGTGAATGGTGCCGAAGTACACGTCAGAAGTGGTGCCACCGCTCAGCCCGACAGCGTACAGGTTCGTCAACTCCTCGCCCTGCCAGTTCACGCTCCCCACCACCGCCGGGTCGATGCCTTCAGCCACCGGCGACCCGCCGACGAACACCACATCCCGCCGTTCGCCCGCACACCCGCTCACCCGCTCCGTGTACCCGTCCGGCGAGTGCCGCTCCCACGTCTCGCGGTTCGTCCGGATGACGACATCGAGCGCGACGAGGCCGAGCAGGAACACCCACACGAGGCGCAGACGGTACAACAGGGAACGGCGCGGCGGGGTCATGTCCGTGACCGGGGGGCGAGGGTTGGGAAGTGTAGCGGAGGAAATGTGGACGTGGGAAGGCGAAGTGCGAGGCAATTGACCCGTCGTCCGGTCAGTGACGGGGAGGGGGCAACAACGTGATGCCGTACCTCGGAGCGGTGGCGATCAGTTTGTCGATCTCGTCCTTCGACGGCGGCGGGGCGGAGGTGGCACCGGCCGGCAGTTCTTGCCCGACCTCGAAGAACATCCGCTCCAACCCGGCCGGGGCGACCGAGATGAGCATCCGCGCCGGCCGGTCGGACTCATTGCGGAACGAGTGCGGGACACCCACCGGGATGTTGGCGAAGCTGCCCGGCCCCGCCACCGTCCGCTCGCCGTTCACGGTGAAGGTGATCTCGCCTTCCAGAACGTAGAACCCTTCTTCCTCCCGGCTGTGAATGTGCGGCGGCGGCCCGCCACCCGGCGGCACCAGGGCATCGCACAGGGCGTACTTGCCGTCGGTCTGCTCGCCGGTCGCCAGATAGCGGTACACGTCGCCGACCACGGCCACGGTTCGCCCGGCGGCGGCTTGTGCGAGGGTTGGGAGGCGGGCAGTCATCGTCGGCTCCGCGGAGGGTGCGGTGGATTCTAGAACCCCGCCTGCTTCAGTTGCCCCAGAAGTGCGGCGTACTCGCCGGCGCGGTCGGGCCACTCGCCGGCTTGCCGCATCCGCTTGTTCGGCCAGTTCACCAGGTTCAGGTGGTCGCCCTGCCAGACGGTCGTGCTCTCGCCCCACGTCGCGCTGGCCACGCTCACCACCCCGTCGTTGACCCCCTCCGCCTTGCCCACGATGCCGCACGGCAGTTTCCACCCGTGCACCAGCCACGGCTTCTCGATCACCCCGGCCACGCTGAAGTACCGCACCCCCGGCGAGTTCGGCGTCGCCGCGTTGAACCGCTCGCAGCTCTCGGTGGTCAGGTCGTAGAAGGCGGCGTCGGAGATGCCCATGGCCCGGAACAGCGGGTGGGTGAGCTTGCCGAAGTTCCGCACCCCCCAGTCGGCGAACGCGGTCCCGCGGTGCGGGCAACCGATGGTGGTGAGCGACAGCACCTGCGAGTCCAGCCCCAGCCGGCTGACGGCGTAGCGGGCGTCCAGCCCGCCCATGCTGTGCCCGATGATGTGAACCTTGGCGGTCCCCACCTCACGGCGGATGAACGCGTTCAACTCGGCGGCGCGGGTGGCGATGCTGGCGGTGGCCGACACCCGCGGCGTGAGCACCCGGTTGCCGGCCGCTTCAAAGTGCAGGCGGACGCCGGGGAAGAACTCCTTGCTCGGCCGCTTCGACCGGAACACGCGGTCGAACCCGCTCAGCCCGTGGACGAGCACCACCGGGGCGGCGAGGTGAGGCACTTCAGTCGGGTGACGGTTCATCGGGGTGGGCGTAGCATGGGGGCAGGTGCGCGGGGTGGTGTTCGGAATCATCGGCCGTCCGACGTTCACCAATCCCACACGAATCCTGAACTGGCCCAACGTATTCGACCGGAGAGACCGCCACAATGGGAATCCCGACTGCCACCCCCGGAACCACCCGCATCGGGTGGATCGGCACCGGCGTCATGGGACGCTGGATGTGCGAGCACGCCATGACCAAGGGGTTCGCGGCGACCGTGTACAACCGCAGCCGCGACAAGGCCCAGCCGCTGCTCGACAAGGGGGCGACGTTCGCCGAGACGCCGCGGCAGGTGGCGGAACAATCCGACGTGGTGTTCGCCATCGTCGGCTTCCCGAAGGACGTGCGGGAGGTGTTCCTGGGCACCGACGGGGCGCTGGCCGGCAGCAAGCCGGGCACCATCCTGGTGGACATGACGACCAGCGAACCGGGGCTGGCGGCGGAGATTTACGCGGCGGCGAAGGCGAAGGGGGTGCATTCGCTCGACGCGCCGGTGAGCGGGGGCGACGTGGGGGCGAAGAACGCCGCGCTCAGCGTCATGATCGGCGGCGACGCGGCGGTGGTGGACGCGGTGTCGCCGATCTTCGCGGCGATGGGCAAGACGATCGTGCACCAGGGGCCGGCGGGGGCCGGGCAGCACACGAAGATGGTGAATCAGATTCTCATCTCGTCGAACATGATCGCGGTGTGCGAGGCGCTGCTGTACGGGCACAAGGCGGGGCTGGACCTGGAGACGGTGTTCAAAAGCGTGAGCGTGGGGGCGGCGGGCAGCAAGGCGCTGGAGGTGCTCGGCC
Organism: Planctomycetia bacterium; assembly: GCA_031387445.1. Taxonomy (GTDB): domain Bacteria; phylum Planctomycetota; class Planctomycetia; order Gemmatales; family Gemmataceae; genus JALHQU01. The sequence goes on along the minus strand of JANNDF010000118.1, from coordinate 9,379 downwards.
CGCGGATGCTCCGCCGCGACTTCGAGCCGGGGTTCTACGTCGAGCACTTCATTAAGGACCTGGGAATTGCCCTGGCGGAAGCGGAGAAGATGAACCTGAGCCTGCCGGGCGTCGGGCTGGCGAAGCAGCTCTACGAAGCCGTGCGTGCCCAGGGCTACGGCCGGAAAGGCACGCAAGCACTGCTGCTCGCGCTCGAAAGCCTGAGCGGGGTGAAGCGGTAGCTGTCACGAACCCGCATCCCCCAATACTTCACCGAGTCGAGGAAAGGACACGGCTTCTACTTCGCCCTGGTGTGTGACGACGAACCCGGCCGCACACCCGATTCCAGAACCCGGCCCGGGCGGGTTACTCGGCAGGCGTTCCAGTTCGTAGTCGAAGTACCACCCTCTTGCCACGCACTGCCGAAACGTGAATCCCCAACAAAACCCTTGTAGGGGGCGGCGGAAAGTCATGTGAGCACGGGCGATGACGAGAACCCTTTCGGGCACCACCGGGCTTTATGTCGGCGTTGCTACACTCAAACTGTCGCGGGGGTCGGTTCCACCGCCTGCGGTTCTCGCCGCGGGAGCGGTTCGATGTGTACCGCCGGCCGCGGGCCGAACGACACGACCTCCCGACCGCTCGCGGCGAGTTGCTTGCGCAACGTGTCCCCGATGGCCTGAACGTCGTACCCGTGGGCGGCGGCGAACGCATCCCGGAACGCACGGATTTCGCGGATGATGTCGGACTCCATTACGGCTCCTCATCTGGTTCTGGTAGCGGGTGTGGCATCAGTTCAATCGGCGTCACGATCAGCGGCGGCTCGAACCCGAACGACCGACACGTCTTCTCGATCCGCGAGCGCAGGGTGGCGTTGGCGATGTGGGTGCAGTTCCACGTCAGCAAGTATTGTAACCCGTGGGAGGCGGAAAAGGCGATGTGGAAGGCATCGATGGTCGCCTTCGGTGGGAGCGGCACGTCGCGGATCAGAGCACCGGCGAGGGCGTCCACGACCTCCGGCTGATCCAGAAGTGGGATGCCTTCCAGCATCTTCATCCGCTCGGCCGCCGCCGTCGGATCACCCCTCTGGCACTCGTTCACCACCAGTTGCGAGATGCACAGTTCGAACTCGTCCCGCTGCGCCCACCAGTCGCGGGTCGCCTGCTGATGGCCGAGACGAACCACGTCCCGGCTCGGCCACGCCGTCAGGTAGCTCGGAATCGTCGTCTCGAGGTAGACGCGGGACTTCATACCGGGGATCGTACCGCGACACGTCCCGGCGAGCAAGCACGCCGGGCGGCAGGGGTATCATGTGATTACCCCGCCGGAGGAGCCGCCATGAACACCGCCATTCGCGTCGCGCTGGTTGTGGCCGGGTTGGTGGCCGTCGGCGGCGGGGCGGTGATGGTGTACGTGCTGTTTGAAGGGGCGGCGGAGGCGGCCAGACGGGGGGTGACCGCGGCCGACCCGCTGTCGCGGGTGCAGGCGGTGGCCGTCGATCAGGCGGCGCTCGTGGCCCCGTCGTTCCTGCTGCTGTCCATCGGCCACCTGTTCGGCGTGATGGCGGTGGTCCGCCGGCACGGGCGGACGCCGCTGAAGGTGCACCACCTGCTCACGGCCGCCGTACTCGCCTCGGCCACGCTGGTGCTGATCGCCACGCCGTTCCTGTTCATCGGGTAACTCAATCCTGGCGGACGTGTTTCTCGAACCACACGGCGGTGTCCTCGGTCGTCACCTTCGGCCCTTGGGTGATCGCCCACTCGGCCTGGCGGGCGACCTCGAACACCACCAGTTGGTCGGTGTCGCCGAGTGCCGCTTCGAGGTGTTCCAGCAGGCTGCGGCAGTGCAGGGTGGTGGACACCAGCCACGTGGACGGGGTGACCTCGTGGACCGGACCGAGTGCGGCCAACTTCTGCTTCGGCCCATCCAGGCTGTGAACGCCACCCTCGCCGATCACATACCCGACGCAGTAAACGGCCATGACGGTTCTCCGAAGTGGGCGACGCGGAACAGGATACCACCGCGGCAGGGCGGACGCGAACGTGTTCCTTCGCCGCGCTCCGGCAGGTGCCGCCCGACAGGCGGCACCTACTTGTCGTCGAACGCCACCTTCGCCGGGTCCTTCGTCATCGTCAGCTTGGCCTCCTTGCTCTTGCCGTCGGTGCCCGTCACGGTCACCTTGTACTCGCCCGGCGGCAGGGCGAACCGCGGGGCGAGCGTCGGCTGCCCGCCGCGGGCGTCGCCGCCGAGCAACTGGCTGCTCGCCACCACCTTCCCCTCCCCGTTCAGCACCTTGCACACCCCGCCCCAACAGCCGCACTCCCGCGGCAGCTTCACCACCACCGCCGAGTTCACGACACCGTCGCCGGAGCCGTACAAGGCCACCGACTCCTGCCCCTCGTTGTTCAGGATCAGGTCGAGCTTGCCGTCGTTGTTCAGGTCGGCGAACACGGCGGCTTGCGTGTTGAACACCTTCTGGTGCAGGCCCACGGCCTCGGTCTTGTCGGCGAACGTGCCGTCGCCGTTGTTCTTGAAGTACCGGCATGGGCCTTTCAAGCAGGTCACGAGGAGGTCGGGCTTGCCGTCGTTGTCGAAGTCGCCCCACGCGGCACCGACGGCGTGCCCCAAGTTCTTGCCCAGGTCTCCGGCCTTCGCGGTCACGTCAGTGAACTTGCACCCGCCGGCGTTGCGGAACAGCTTGCACCCGCCGTCCGGTTGGGGCACGAAAATGTCCGGCTTGCCGTCGCCGTCGATGTCGCACACCGCCGGCCCGACGCGGCCCGTCTTGTAGGTCAGCCCGCTGTCGGCCACCGCCACGAACTTGCTGCCGGTGTTGTGGAACAGCACCCCCGTGCCACCGCCGAACAGGAAGTCTTGCTTGCCGTCGCCGTCGAAGTCGGCCACGGCCAGGGTGTCGCCCTTCGCCGACCCGCCCAGCCCCCACTCGGCGGTCGCGTCCTTGAACCACGGCGGGCCGTTGTACCCCTCCTGCCCGCTGCCGAAGTAGAAGCCGTAGGCGCCGCCGGTGTTGTACACCTTCATCACCAGCCGGTTCTTGCCCGGCTTCAGCTTGAGCGTGAGCTTCACCTGGTCCGGGGCGACGGCCTGAGCTTTGAACTCGCTGTGCAGCTTCTCGCCGTTCAACCAGATGGTGATGGCGTCGTCGAACCCGAACGACGCCGGCAGATCGACCGCCCCCGCCACCTCGAGGTCGCGGGTGACGTAGGTGACGCAGTTCTCGCCGAACGAGGTCAGGTCGGTGATGCCGTTGTCCTCCCACGCCTGCTTCGTCCACTTGACCTCCATGTCCCGCTTGCCCTTGTACACCTTGTTCGTGTCGAAGTCCTTGGCCAGTTCGTTCTCCGGCTCGAACGGGGTGTCGTTCGTCTTCGGCACGTCCTTCATGTTGCGGAACGGGCCGACGGCGTGCCACGCGCCGAGCTTCGGCGGGGCCGACTTGGCCACCGCGTCGTCCGGGCGGTGGTTCAGGTAGACCCGCAGGCCGTACACCCCGTTGGCCAGCAGCACGTCCGGCTTGCCGTCGCTGTTGAAGTCGCCCCACGCGGCGGCGGTCAGGTGGTAGCCGGGTTCGGTGGGCAGCAGTTTGGTGTCGTCGCGGAAGGTGCCCTTGCCGAGATTCGTGTAGAGCCGCGGGCCACTGGTGGTGGCGAGCAGCAGGTCGGGCTTGCCATCACCCGTATAGTCGGCCCATACCGCCGAGCGCGCCCCGCCGCTGAACCCCGGCAGCGTCGCCTCGCTGTACCCGTCGTCGCCTTGCAACATCAGGGAAACTTTGTTGCCCCCGCACAGACACACATCCGGTTTGCCGTCGCCGTCGATGTCGAGCACGCTGACGGCTTGTGCGTCGGCCTCACCTTTGCCGAGCGAGGCGAGCTTCTCGAACCCCGGCCAGCCGGTCAGCTTCCGCACGTCGTCGTTCGCCCCGCCCCAGCTCACGAAGTCCCGCTTCGGGTTGTAGTCTTGCAGCTTCAGGCTGGCCTTCATCCGCTGCACCTTCGCCGTCTTCTTGTGCAGCAGTTCCTTGTCGCCGTCCACCATGCACGGGACGGCGATCTCCTTGTTGTCCAGGACCTCCCTCACCGCCGCGGCGCACTTCTCCGGCTTGCCGAAGTAGCTCCGCAGCAGGAACGGCTCGGCGTGGGTCATGCCCCACCACTCGCCGTTCGGGTACGCCTGATACCAGTTGTTGCCGATGAACGTCTCGCTCGCCGAGCCGTTGTGGAAGAACAGGGCCGTCTTGCCCACCTCCGCCCAGTTCATGATCTCCTGCCACTCGCCCGGCCGCAGGCCGTTCTTGCCGATGTTGTGCTTGATGGTGGTGGCCTCCATCTTCCCCTTCACGTCCGACACCTTGCGGTAGATGATGAGTTGGTTGGCCTTGTCCACCTTGTCCACCACCATGACGCAGATGGCGGTGGACTGCTGGACGATGGCGCCGAACGACATCGGCGCCTCCACGTAGGCCGACGCCGACCCGACGGCGAGGGCGGCGGCGATCAGGGCGAGGCGGAAGCGGGGCATGAGAGATCACTCCTGGCGAGCGGGGGGCGTTAGCCCCCTGGTTCTGGTTGACCAGCCCGCTCACGCGGGCCGCTCGCCCGGTGCAGGCGAGCGGGGGGGGCGTCAGCCCCCTGGTTCCCGCGCCGTCAGCGGTGGATCACCGACGCGCCACCGCACCTGTTCCCCGTCGACGTACACACGGATGACGAGCGGGAACTCTTGATCGCGGACGTAATTCACGCCCCGTCGAGTCGCGTCATCGTCGCGGAGTTTTCGCGCCGAACCGCCTTCGGTCCACCATCGATCCCGTCGTCCGAACTGCCGGTTCAACCGCCGACTGGCATAACTCTTGAAATCCCGAAGGAGCACATCCGGGTCGGGATCGCCGTTCACACCGACCACCAAGTGAACGTGATTCGCCATCACCCCACAGGCGAGCAACTCCCACGTGCGGTGGGCGGTCGTTTCCTCGACCTGCTCGCACACGGCCTCGGCATGGGCCAGGGCGAGCCGAACAGGCTCCGACACCAGCAGGCCACGCGAGTGCTCTCGCATCCACGGCACGTCGGCCTCTGGGGATGTGTCGGGTGTGTTGTGCCGAACCGACGGGCCGAATGTGGTGGGCACGTTGCTCACGAACCCGCGGGCGTCACCGGGGAGCCAGTTGGCGTAGGTGGTCCAGGTGACGAACCAGTAGCGGTCCATGTCCGTCTCCACCGTTCGGGCGAGCGGCCCGCGTGAGCGGGCTGGTGACATCGGAACCAGGGGGCTAACGCCCCCCGCTCGCCAGGAGAACCAGGGGGCTAACGCCCCCCGCTCGCCTTGAACTTGGCCAGTCGCTCTTTGGCGGCCTTGTGCCAGTCGCTGTCGGTCGGGGTGTCCTTCACCACCTTGTTCAGCAGTTTCTCGGCGTCGGTCGGCTTGCCGTCGGCCTCGAACGCGCGGGCGGCTTCGAGCAGGGCGGCGAACGTCAGGTCGGGGTAGTCGTAGGTGTACGGCACCAGCAGGAAGGAACTGACCGCGTCGGCGTACTTCTTCTGGGCCAGGCGGCACTGGCCGATTTGCAGTTGCGCCTTCGCCGCCACTTCCGATTGCGTGGCCGCGATGACCGCCTCGAACGCCTTCACCGCCTCGTCGTGCTGGCCCTTCGCCTGCTGGATCAGCCCCAGCCCGTACCGCACCTCGGCGGCGAACGGGTTGCCCTGGCCGTAGCGGGCGAGGTGCGCGTCGAAGCTGGCCTTCGCGTCGTCCGGTTTGTTCGCGGCGAGTTGGGCGTGACCCAGCCGCAGCACGGCGCGGTCGCTGATGCCGCCGACGTTGTGCCACTCCCCCTTGTCGCGGAACGGCAGCAGGCGTTCGATGGCCTTCGCGTGGTCGCCGGCGGCGGCGTGGCTCTCGCCCGCCCGGTAGGTGGCCTGCACCCGGTGCGGCGACTTCTCGTTCGCCGTCACGGTGTCGAACTGCTTGGCCGCCTCCGGGAACTGCTTGGTGGCGAACAGGCTGCCGCCGAGCCGCAGGCGGATGCGCTCGGTGGTGTCGGGCGGCACCGGTCGGTCGGTCGGCTCCTTGTCGATCGCGTCCTTCAGCAGCTTGACCACCTCCGCGTGGGCGTCCCGCTCGGCCAGCAGTTCGGCGTACTCCAGCCGGGCATCGACTGACAACGCGGTGTCACCGAAGTCGTCGATCAGCTTCTTGTACGAGTCGAAGGCCCGCTGCTCGCACCGCGTCGGCGGCACCTTGCCCCGCGGCACCTCGGGCACCGGCGAGTTCGGCGGCAGCTTGGCGTGGGCGGCCTTCTTCGCCTCCTCCATCGCCAGGTACTTCTCCTCGCCGGACAGCTCGCGGAACGCCCACGCAGCGTCGTACAGCATCCGGGCGCGGGCGGGTTCGGCGGGCAGCGGCTGCTTCAGTTCGTCCGCCCGCCGCACCACGCCTCGGCCCCCTCGAACGCCGCGTTCCGCCCCTGCTGAATGGTTTGCTCGGCGACGTTCTTCTTGTTCGGGTCGTTCCCGGCCTGGTTCCGCAGGTTGCCGCCGTCTTGAATCTGCTTGCGGGCCTCGAACTGCCGGCACTGCCCGCTCCGCAGCGCCGCCTCCGCCCCCACCGGCTTGTCCTTCGCAGCCTGCGCCACCTCGTCGAGCAGCTTGCGGGCGTCGGCGTACTTCAGAGCCTCGAACAGTGCGACCCCGTGGTGGTACTTGAGCAACTGCACCCAGTCGGCCCGCTCCTTGTCGGCGGCCAGCGTGCCCTCGTACTGCTTGCGGGCGGTCTCCATCACCGTCGCCGCGTCGGCCGGCTTGTTCTCCTGCCGCAGCATGGTGGCCAGGTGCAGGGCCGCGAGCGGGGCGGTTGGCGTGTTCTTCGTGTCGTTGTTGGTGAAGTGGCTCCGCAGGTCGTTCATCGCCCCGCCGCGGTCGCCTTGCAGCGCCTTCACCTTGGCCAGTTCCAGCGTGGCCGTGCCGACCAGCGGGTCTTTCGGGTACTCCTTGCGGAGTTTCTCGAACGCCTCGCGGGCCTTCTGGAACGTCTGGTTCCGCTCGTTCGGGTCGGCCAGTGTGGCGCCCAGCCGCTTCTGACAGTAGCCGAGTTTGAGCAGCGCCGCCGGTGCTTCGGGTGCTTTCGCGTTCCCGCCGGCGAAGCTGTCGAACATGGCTGCGGCGGCGGTCAGCTTCTCGCGGGCCTTGTTCTCTTCGAGCGCGTCGTCGCCCACCTTCAGCGGCGTTTGGCGAAGGAGGATGTCCGCCAACAGGTACGCCGCGAGGGACAGCTCCCCGCTGCGATCCGGGCCGGGGATGGCTTCGAGCAGTTTCGCGGCATCGTCCAGTTTGCCGAGCTGACCCAGGCACACCGCCGCCCCGAGCCGGGCGTGGTTCGCCCGCTCGTTCTCCGGGTACTTGTCCGCCACCTCCTTGAACTTGCCGGTGGCCTCGCCGTACCGCTGCTTCAGTTCGTCCGCCTTGTTCTTGTCGTTCAGCTTGGCGATGTCCGTCGCTTTGGCGTAGGCGTTCTCGGCGCTGCGGAAGGCGACCGCCCCGGTGAGCGTACTCTGCGGGAAGGTGCGGCGGAACTCGTTGGCCCGGTCGTCGGATCGCTGGTAGTCGCCCGCCGTGCCGAGGGCCACCACCAGTCGTTGCAGCACTTCTTCACGCCGCAACGCGGGCAACTGGTTGTTCTCGTTCCACAGCCCCTCGTACACCGCGGCCGCGTCCTTCGGCAGTTTCGCCACCGCCAGCGAGTCGCCCAACTCGAACAGCATGTCGTACCGGCGGGCCTTCGCGTCCGGGTCGGTCTGGCCCATGTCGCGGGCCTTGTCGGCCGCCTTGCGGAGCGTCTCGACCGCCGCTTTCGTCTGCTTCTCCCGCTCGGCCGGGTTGTTCGCGTCCACCCCCTGAGCCAGCCCGAACTGCGCCTTGCCGAGCCAGAACTGACTCTGATCCGCCAGCCGTGGCGTCTTCTCGGCCATCGGCCCCAGCGTCTTCACCGCCTCATCGAACTGCCGCGACTGCACCTGACAGAAGCCGACCCGGAGCAGCGCGTCCGCCGCCAGCGGGTCCTTCTCGTTCGCCTTGATGAACGCCTGGAACTTCTCCATCGCCTCGCCGAACTTGCCACCCTCGTACTTCAGCCCGGCGGTGTGGAAGGCGGCCCCCGAGACATACTCCGGCAACGGCCCGGTGGCGAGCGCCCGCAACCGTGCCAACTCGAACGGCTGCCCCTTGAACTTGTTCGGGTCTTTGATCGCCTCCACCGCGGCGGCCTTCGCCTTCTCGTAGTCGGCCAGTACGGCGTCGTAATGCACGCTCGCCTCGGCCTTCTCGTCTTGCAGGTGATGCACGCGGCCGGTCAGGTAGCGGGCGTGCCCGCCGCACGTGGGGTGCTTGAACACGTCGCCCTGGTTGAGCGCGCGAAACGCTGCTTGTGGGTCTTTGTCGAGGAAACAGGCCAACCCGTGCTGGTACAGCCCGAGCGCCTTGTGCGGACTCTTGGCGAACGCCGGGTCTTTGGTGAACGGCTCGGTGGAGCCGCGGGCGTCTTTGAACTTGCCCAGGCGGATTTCGACTTCCGCCTGATCGCACTGGGCGCGGGCCGACCAGTCCGGCTGCTTCGTCTCGGCGTACCACACGCGGGCGGCGTAGAACCACTTCTGCGCCTCAGTGAACTTGGCGTCGGCGTTCTTCTTCCCGTCCGACCCGCCCTTCTCCAACTCCTTCAGCCCGAGCAGCCGGTTGCACACGGCGTACTGGTACATGGCCGGCCCGCGGTCGTGGAAGCCGCCGTCCTCGGCCGGCTGCTTCAACAGTTCCGTCGCCTTCGCAATGTCCGGGGTGTCGGCGGTGAACTGCAAGCCGGCCAGGCCGAACTTCGCCCCGAGTGCCGCACGGGTGTTGCCGAACTTCTGCACCACTTCGTTGAACTTGGCGGCGGCGGTGTTCGGGTCGTTCGCCTTGATCGCGTTCTGCCCGGCGGTCAGGGCTTGCTCCGCCTGCTGCTCCGGGTTCATCGGCTGCTGGGCAATCACCGCCGGGGCGACAAGAGCGAACGGCACGGCGAGCAGGCCACGCGGGAGAGGCATCGGGCTGGCTCCGGTGAAGTGATGGTGAGACGGCGGGAGCGGACGGGCAGTTCCGCGCGGTGGGTCTATTGTGGGCGAAGTGCGGGGGGTGCGTCAACAATTCGGGTGGGAACGGGAGTAACGAGGGCGAACCTCTTCGCCGCGACCAACGGGAGCGGCCAACGGTGGGACCGGCGTCCCGCCGGTCGACTCACCAAGACCGGCGGGACGCCGGTCCCACCAAATTAACCCCCCACCACGTTAAGCAGGGGCGGTTGGTTGCCGCACATGGGGGCGAACTCGTCGCGGGTGGGGACCAGCCGCACC
>JANNDF010000046.1:0-1724 GCA_031387445.1 Planctomycetia bacterium | reverse complement strand
CCGTCCGGTGATGCCGAGCGCCATGAGCACCGCTTCGGCGACGGCGGAGCCGCCCTCGTCGAGGCTGGCGTTGGCGACGTCCATACCCGTCAATTGAGCCATGAGCGTTTGATACTCGTAGACGACCTGCAGCGTCCCTTGGCTCGCCTCGGCTTGGTACGGGGTGTAGGCCGTGTAGAACTCCGACCGCGATGCGATGGTGTCGACGACGCTCGGCACAAAGTGGTCGTACGCCCCGCCGCCGAGGAAGCAGACGGCGTCCGACGACGACACGTTCTTGCCGGCCAGTCCGGCCATGTGGGCGGTCAGTTCGATCTCGGACATCGCCGGCGGGATGTCGAGCAGGCGGGTGAACCGCACGTCGGCCGGGATGTTGGCGAAGAGCGACTCGACCGACGGCACGCCGATACGGGCGAGCATGGCGGCCACGTCTTCGGGCGTGTTCAGGGTGTACGCGGACATGACGAAGGACGGCTCCGGGGGAATTTCATTTACGGTTGTGACGGGGCGAGGGCCGCGGCCCAGGCTTGGACGGCGAGGTGGTAGGCGGTGTCGTCGTCCGGTTCGACGGGGAGTAACCGCGTCACGTCGGCAGACGTCACCAGCGGGAACGCCCGGCTGTTCGACTGCGGCTGATACCCACCGCCCGCTTGCAGAACGAAGAACGTCAGTTGCGTGCCGTCGAACCGCCACAGTTCGGGCACCCCGAGGGCGGCGTAGATCGGCTGTTTGGGGAGCGACGAGCGGGTGTGATCAATTTCGATCACCAGGTCCGGCGGCGGCTGGCGTGTCAGGTCGATCTCGCGGACGCCTCGGATCGCGGCGACATTCTGGATGTAGTACGACTCGTCCGCTTCGAACCCTCGTTCCACGTCCTCGCGGCGGAAGGTGGTGCGACGCGCCCCACGGATCGGCATCCGGAGTTCCAGGGCCAGCGCCGTGACGAGCAAGTTCAGTCGCACCGAAGCTCCGTCGTGGATGAATGACGTGGTCATCAGTTCGAGACACCCGTCGGCGTAGGTGAGCCGAACACCCGGCCGAAGTTCGTCCCGCTGGTGGTCGAACCACTCGTACTCGTCCCACGTCAACCCGTCGAAGACCACCCGCTCCCCCGGCCCCATCGCCCGCATCCACTCGACCGCAGCAACCAGCGAGGGGCGGGGCTTCGGCGGCGCGGACGGCGTCGGTAGTGTGGCGGTCGTCATGCAGAACCCTCCGGGTTTGAACCCCCTCACCCCCAACCCCACTCCCACCGAGGGGAGAGGGGAGTCGGAACTAGTGCCCGGCGATCTGGGCGTCGTACTGGGCGGCAGTCAGAAGGTGGTCGAGCGTGGCGCCGGGGGCCAGCTTGACCTTCAGCAGCCAGCCGGAGCCGAACGGGTCGTCGTTCACCTTCGCCAGGTCGTTCACCGCGGCGGAGTTGACTTCCGTAACCTGCCCGGCCACCGGCGAGTAGATGCTGCTCGTGCTCTTCACGCTCTCGATGATGCCGATCTCGTCGCCGGGCTTTACGGTCAGGCCCACCTTCTTCAACTCCAGGAAGGTCGGTTCGGTCAGTTGCTCGACGGCGAACTTGGTGACGCCGACGGTGGCCACGTCGCCGTCGAGTTTCACCCACTCGTGCGAGGGGGCGTAGCGGAGGGCGGTCGGGTTGGTCATGGGAAACTCCTCGTTCCCACGCTCCGCGTGGGAACGTGAGTTCGGACGCTCCGCGTCCGGCGGTG
>JANNDF010000040.1:0-4730 GCA_031387445.1 Planctomycetia bacterium | reverse complement strand
CCTCACAGAGTGCCGCCCGGCAGGCGGCACCTACTCTAACGCGATGTCTCCCCCCCGCATCCACAACACCCCGTCCGAAGCCTTTGGCCACCGCGTCCGCGACGAGGTGACGATCGCCGACCGCACCTTCCTGTTCGACCGCCCGGCCGGACTCGAACACCTGTTCGACCACCCGGCCGTCCGCTCCGCCTACGCCTCCGACGAGTACATCCCGTACTGGGCCGACCTGTGGCCGGCGGCGATCATGCTCGGCGAAGTGGTGGCCACCGAGCCGTGGGAAGAGTGGTCCACTCGCTCCGCGAGTGGTCTGACCACACCCACTCACGGAGTGAGTGAACCACTTCCGTACGAGTGGTCCACTCGCTCCGCGAGTGGGTCCGAACCGACCACTCGCGGAGCGAGTGGACCACTTCCTCTCGAAGCGCTGGAGTTCGGTTGCGGGCTGGGGATCAGCGGGATGGTCGCCCTCAGCCGCGGGCTGCACGTCACCTTCTCCGATGTGGACGCCGCGGCCGTGCAGTTGGCGGCCGAGAACGCCCGGCTGAACGGCTTCCACCGTTTCGAGACGGCCGCCATCGACCTGCGGGCCGCCCCGGAGCGGCAGTTCCCCGTGCTGCTCGCCGCCGACGTGTGCTACGAGCTGCGGCTGACCGAGGCGGTGGCCAAGTTCGTGAAGGCGTCCCTCGCCCCCGGCGGGCTGGCCCTGCTCACCGACACCGACCGCTACTCCGCCCGCCCCCTCTGCTGGCTGCTCGATCAGGAAGGATTGAACGTCGCCGTCTCGCCGATGAAGGCCGGTCTGTCGGGGAGCGTGCAGAAGGGGTTCCTCTACCGCATCACCCACCGCGAATGACCCCGCCGCACCTCTCATCGATTGCTCACGCCTTCCGCACCGCTTCGCCATAAATATGAGAACACCGTTTCCCCCCGATGGGGGGGTATTCCTTCCGCCTGGTCACGTTCCCGCCATGACCCGACTCCGCGCACTCGCACTGCTCGCCCTGTTCCCCCTGCTGGGTCCGGCCCAAGCACCGCCGAAGCCCATCGACCCGAAACAGTCGGAGCCGAAGAAGGAGGAGCCGAAGAAGGAGGAGCCCAAGAAGGAGGAGCCCAAGAAAGAGCCGGTGAAGAAGCTCGACCCGATTCCGGGGTACAAGACGGTCACCGAGTTGGCGAAGGCCGACCCGAAGACGTTCAAGGACGACGCGCCGACGAAGCCGGTCCTGGCCGGGTACATCGGCGTGGAGGTGGTGAACACCGGCAAGCCGAAGATCGACGACATCGCCCCGAAGTCGCCGGCCGAGGCCGGCGGACTGAAGGTGGGCGACGTGATCACCAAGATCGGGGCGGACGACGTGGTGTCGGCCGTCGGCGCGAAGGAGCGGCTCCGCGGGCTGATCGCCGACGAACCGGTGGCCATCACCGTGGAACGGGCGAACAAGGCGATGGTGCTGACCCTCACCCCGAAGGCGACGAGCAAGCCGTTCACCGACACCGGCGGCGCCCCCAACACCCCCGGAGTGCGGGCGTTGCTCGGGGTGCGGGTGGGCGATCCGGGCAAAGAAGGCGGGGTGATCGTGGACAGCATCACCACCGGTGGGGCGGCGGAGAAAGCCGGGCTGAAGGAGAAGGACGTGCTGCTGCTGCTTGACGGGAAGAAGGTGGAACCGCCGAACAACCTGGCCGAACTGCTCGCCGACAAGAAGCCGGGCGACGAGGTGACGATCAAGTACAAGCGGGACGGGAAGGAGGCGGAGGCGAAGGCGAAGCTGCTGCCCGACCAACCCGGCACCGGCGGTCCCGGCGGCGGGCGGCCGGGTGGGGCGGGCGGGTTCGGCCAACAGGGCGGGTGGAACGACGCCCTGCCGAACGCCTGGAAGCGGAAGGACTACAAGCTGGCCATCATCGGCGTCGAGTACCCGGACCAGAAGCACAACGAGAAGACCGCCGACAAGGACTGGGAAGAGTCGATGTTCAGCGCCGGCAAGTACACCGAGAAGAGCGCCACCGGGCAGACGGTGTACGGCAGCATGGCCGACTACTACAAGGAGATCTCCTACGGCGAGCTGAAGGTGGAAGGCAAGTTCGTCGGGTGGGTGGAGGTGGGCAAGAAGCGGATGGAGTACAGCACCGGCAGCGGCACCAGCACCCGCGAGAAGACCAGCCTGCTGACCGAGGCGATGGACAAGTTGGTGGAGAAGAAGAAGGACGCACTCGACGGGTACGACGGGGTGTTCTTCCTGTACGCCGGCGGGTCGATCCCGAACGTCACCCGCGGCAGCCTGTACTGGCCGCACCGGGCGAGCGTGCGGCACAACAACAAGTCGTGGCCGTACTTCATCGTGCAGGAAGGCGGCGACAAGATGACCAACATCAGCGTGTTCTGCCACGAGTTCGGCCACATGCTCGGCCTGCCCGACCTGTACGCCCGCCCGGAAGTGCCCGGCATGGAAGGGGTGGGGGTGTGGTGCGCCATGAGCCAGCAACTGGGGAACGGCCGCCCGCAGCACTTCAGCGCCTGGAGCAAGACGCAACTCGGCTGGGTGAAGCCGACCATGATCGACCCGCGGGTGAAGCAGAAGATCGTCCTCTCGCCCATCGAGGACGACCCGACCCAGTGCGTGAAGATCCCCCTCCGCACCGACGGCAGCGAGTACCTGCTGCTGGAGAACCGCCGCAAGAAGGGGTTCGACTCCGAACTGCCGGCCGAGGGGCTGCTCATCTGGCGCGGGCTGCCCGGCGACCGCACGCAGAAGGTGTACCTGGAAGAGAGTCACGGCATCGAGGGCCGCGGCGGGCCGAGTCAGTTCACCGGGGCGGTGCCCTTCCCCAGCCCGGCGAACGACAGCTTCACGCCGTACACCACGCCGAGCAGTAAGGCCAAGACCGGCGGCGGGCTGGACGTGTTCATCACCAACATCACCCGCCACCCGGACGGCCGCGTGACCCTGCACGTCGGGTACGAGTACCAGTGAGCAACGACGTGCCGCCACCCCGATCCGAACCCCCGAGTGGGGCGGCGGCACGGGCTGCCCGTGAAAGCCTTTTCACCGCCACACTCGCCGTGGGGATCTCGCTGTTCCTGGCCGGTCTTCTGTGCGAGTGGACACGCTGGGGTGACGGGCTACCGTCGGCTACCCTATTCGGGCGAACAATTCGACTCCCCATGTTTCCAATCTTTTGGGTATGGGCCGTCTACCCGTTCAGCCTTGCGGCCCGTGCGATCTGGCTTCCGGATCACCGGTTGCGGGAGGCCGGACGCAATTCTCGCCTCCTGATCGTGTTGGTTCTCAGTGTTGTCGCCGTCAGTGTGGTCGTGAAGTGCATCATGCACCAGTGACCAGCGAGCCGGGAGCGTGAGCGACCGGAGCTTTCCATTTGCTCCGGTCGCCCTTGTGCACCAGTCCCTCGATCTCGGCCCGGCGGCCGTACGGGTCGTAATACCTGGCCCCATTGACTTCTCTGATCGCACCGTCCACTTGTACGGCGAGTCCCGCAGCACCAGCCCGAACTCGGCCACCGCCACGGCGAACCGGATTCCCCGGATACGTGTCTACGTTACGCGACCCCCAATGCGGTTGGTCGGTCGGCGAGCAAGTGGTATGATTTCTCCCGCAGGCCCTTGTAGCTCAGGGGATAGAGCGAGCGTTTCCTAAACGCTAGGTCACAGGTTCGAATCCTGTCTGGGGCAGTCGAAAAACCCTCCCGCCGAAGCACTTTTTGCTTACCTCGGGTCGTCCCCGAGTGCGGCCCGACCCTGGGGAATCGCGGAAGCTTCCGCGATTCCCCTCGGAGGTGTTCGCATGGCCCGTCAACGCAACTCGACGCCGACCTACAGACTCCACAAATCCAGTGGGCAAGCGGTCAGTGACTTCTGGGACGTGTCCGGCAGGAAGAGGACTGTCTCCCTCGGGGCGTGGCAATCGCCCGAGAGCAAGCAGGCGCACGCCCGCCTGTGTGCCGACGTGGCGGCCGGCCGGCCGGCCGACCGGCCCGACGGACGGGATGACCGTGAACGAACTGTGCCTGGTGTTCCTGAAGCACGCCGAGACGCACTACCGCAGACCCGACGGCACGCCCACCGACGAACTAGCCAACGTCAAGTACACCGTGAAGGCGCTCCGCAAAACGCACGGGGACCGGCCGGCCGCCGAGTTCGGCCCGCTGGCATTGAAGGCGGTTCGGGATGCGATGGTGGGCCGCGGCTGGTGCCGCCGGAACGTGAACATGCACACCAGGCGGGTGAACCGAATCTTCAGGCACGGGGTCGAGAACGAGATGGTTCCGCCGTCGGTGCTGGAAGGGCTGAAGGCGGTCTCAGGGCTACAGGCCGGGCGAACTGCCGCACGAGAGATCCCGCCCGTTCTGCCCGTGGATATCGCCGACGTGTCCGCCACACTGGCGCACCTCAACCGTCACGTTCGCGGCATTGTCGAGTTCCAACGGCTGACCGGGTGCCGACCGGGCGAAGCGTGTTCGCTGCGGTGGTGCGACATCGACAAGACGGCCGACGTGTGGGTGTACCGCTGGGTGTACCGCCTGATCTTCCCCACGGAAGGTGGACAGTGAGTTAGCGGTTGTCCGGGTTCTTCGTCCGCTCGAACTCGTCCGGGGTCATGTACTCCAGGGTCGAGTGCCGGCGGACACGGTTGTCAAACGCCTCGATGTCTTCGAAGATCGACGCCTTCGCCTCGTCTCGGGTGGCGTACCTCTGGTGGTGGACCAACTCC
>JANNDF010000029.1:0-7401 GCA_031387445.1 Planctomycetia bacterium | reverse complement strand
CAGGTCATCTATCGGACTTTTGACCTTTTCCCAACCTTTTTTGGTGATGTGCGTATAAATTTCGGTGGTTTTGCTGCTTTCATGTCCCAGCAGTTCTTGGATATATCTCAAATCAACGCCTTTTTCCAGCAAGTGCGTGGCGAAACTGTGCCGCAGTGTGTGCGGCGACACCCCCACCGGCAGCCCCACCCGCCGGCAGTACTTCGTGACGATCCGCCACAACGTCACACGACCAAGCGGTTTGCCCGTCTTGCTCACGAACAGCCGTCCGCCCCGCGGGGCGGGCGGAATCACTTCCGCCCGCCCGTCGGCCAGGTAGTCGTGGATGGAGGCGATCGCCGGTCGGCCGAGGGGCACCACCCGCTCCTTGTTCCCCTTTCCAATGCACCGCAGGAACGACGCCTCCAGGTTCAGTTGATCGACGGTCAGGTCGACCACCTCCGACGCCCGGCAACCCGTCGCGTACAGCAACTCGAGGATCGCCTTGTCCCGCAGGTGGAAGCGGTCTTGTGTCCGCGGGGCGGCGAGCAGCGCTTCCACCGACTCCGGCGAGAGCACCTGCGGGATCCGCTCCCACAACTTGGGCGAGGCGAGCAAATCGACCGTCGTTTGGGTCGTCCGCTCCTCGTACCGCAGGTAGCGGTAGAACATTCTCAACGCGACGATGTGCCGGGCGACCGACGGCGGGGCCAACTTCTCGTCGTGCATGTGTCCCAGGTAGCGAACCAGGTCCGACAACTCCGGCCGCAGGTGGTCGGCCAGTTTCACCCCCTCAGCCCACGCCACAAACCTGGTCAGGTCGCGGCCGTAGGCGAGCACGGTGTTCTCGCTCAGCCCCCGCTCGGTGGTCAGGTAGTGTTTGAAGGCCGATACGTCGGCGTGCAGTTCAAGTTGGCTCACGGTGGCGGCTCCGGGGTGAGCCATTGTCCGCCCCGCGACCGGCCGGCAGTGTTGCGGAATGAGAGCGGGGGGCGGATTCCCGCCGGCAGGATCGGCACACCCCGCACAGGTGCGTGCGGCCCCTACTGCCACCGTGCCCCGAGCGTGCCCTCGATCCGTGCCTTCCGTTCCAGGCGGTCCAGGCAGAACTTCGCCAACCAGACGAACAGCACGCTGAGAACGGCCAGAATGGCCACCTCCCAGCCGACCGGCAGAAACCCCTGCACGCTCGGGAAAAGCAGTTGCCGCATGGCGTCGATGCCGGCGGTGAGCGGGATGAGCAGGGCCACCCCCGGCACCGCGGACCCGGCGATCTTCTGCATGGCGCTCAGCGGGAAGTTCATGCCGGTGAGCAGGTAGACCGGCTCTTGGAGCAGGTTGACCGTGTGCCACGCCTCGCGGCCGAACAACAGGAAGAGGGAGGCGAACATCATGCCCAGGCCGTACAGGGCGAGCATGGTGAGGGCGAACACGACGAGCAGGAGGGGCCAGTTGTCCAGGTTGAACGTGACGCCGAACAGGAACACCCCGGCGGCGAAGATGGCGGCCGCCCGCACGACCGTGGTGGCCAGGCCGCCGACGGCCATGCCGGCGAGCACGCCCATCATCGGGGCCGGCGCCATGATGTACAGTTCCAGGTTGCCACTGTCCCGTTCCCAGTACAGGTGCGCGCCCAGGCTCCACAGCACGTTCAGCCAAAAGGTGGTCATGGCCGCGCCCAGGATGACCACCCCGACGTACTCCTTCGGCGCCTTCAGCCAGTCGTAGGTCATGGCCAGGGCGGACACGCCGAGGACGGGCAGCAGGGTCTCCTGGATCAGCCAGGTGCGGTGGCGGAACATCCACGCCACCCGCGGGTAAGTGCGGGCGGCGGCGGCGGCGAAGAACAGGGCGACGGCGTGGCGCAACGCGAACCTCCGGGGGCAATGGCACGGGAGGATTGTACGCGCGGGGGCGGCGACCCGCGGCCGATCGTTCGCCCGGTTCGCTTGCACGACGGTCGATCCACCACTAGGATTTCATTCACCCTCCCGCCCCCGCTCAGGTAGCCCGACCATGCCGTCGCTGATCCTGATCAAGTCGCCCGGCGGCCTGACTTCGCACCAGACGTTCCCCCTGGAGTTCCGGTCCAAGGCGGAGATCGTCATCGGCCGGGACAGGAATGATTGTGACATCTACATCGACGACAACCAGCAGCAGGTCAGCCGCAAGCACGCGGTGCTGACGAGCAAGAACGGGGCGGTGTACATCCAGAACTTCGGGCGGAACAAGACGTTCATCAAGACCCGCGACATCGACGGCCTCCCCCCACAACTGCTCAAGCCGGAAGACACGGTCAAGGTGTGCGACTTCCTGTTCCGCTTCCACGACGACCGCCCGGCCCCGCCCAAGCCGCTGCCGGACGACCTGCTCAGCCAGTTGCCCGACGTGCCGGACGCCGAATCGACGAGCGAGATGACCACCATCCAGGGGACGGTCAACCGGGCGGCGGCACAACAGCTTCTGGACTTGCAGCCGGCCGAGCGGCTGCGGGTCCTGCTGGACATCAGCACCAGCCTTGCCAAAACGCTGGAGCTGGATCAACTGCTGCCGCAATTGGCCGAGACGCTGTTCGGCGTGTTCAAGCAGGCCGACCGCTGCCTGCTCATCCAGTTCGACGCGGCCGGCCGGCCGTACCCGCGGGTGATGAAGGCGCGGCGGGCGGGCACCGACGACCGCTTCAGCAAGACCATCGTCCGCAAGTGCATCGAGGCGCAGCAGGCGTACCTGAGCGAGGACGCCAGCTCGGACGCCGCCCTGGGGACGGCCGTCAGCGTGGCCGAGTTCCGCATCCGCTCGGTCATGTGCGCCCCGCTCATCACCACCGACGGCAAGCCGCTCGGGGCCATTCAGTTGGACACCCAGGACATCACCAAGAAGTTCCGCGACGACGACCTGAAGTTACTCACCATCGTGTCGCACCTGGCCAGCGTGGCGGTGGAGAAGTCGCAACTGGTGGCCAGCCTGGTGACGCGGGAGAAGGTGCAGCGGGAGATCGAACTGGCCAAGCAGGTGCAACTGGACTTCCTCCCCCGCAAGGCGCCGGAGGTGCCGGGGTATGAGTTCTTCGGCTTCTACAGCGCCGCCCAGACCATCGGCGGGGACTACTACGACTACATCCACCTGCCCGGCGGGAAGCTGGCGGTGGTGCTCGGCGACGTGGCCGGGAAGGGCGTGCCGGCGGCCATGCTCATGGCCAAGCTGAGCGCCGAGGTCCGCTTCTGCCTGCTCACCGAGCCGCGGCCGGATCGGGCCATCTCCATGCTGAACGACCAACTGGTGCGGGGCGGCATCGGCGACCGGTTCGTCACCCTGGCGGCCATGATCCTCGACCCGGTGGCCCACACCTTCACCCTGGTGAACGGCGGCCACTACACCCCCCTGCGGTTCTGCCCGAAGGCGAAGGTGTTCACCCAGTCCATCGAGGACGACCTGGGCGGGATGCCGCTCGGCCTGTCGGAGGGGTTCGAGTACCAGATGGTGACGGTGAGCATCGGCCCGAACGAGACCATCGCCGTGTTCACCGACGGGGTGATCGACGCGGCCAGCCCGGACGGGGTGCTGTTCGAGATGGAAGGCGTGTACGCGGTGGCGGCCGACCCGGAGATCGCCGCCAACCCCCGCCCGCGGGTGGTGGGCGAGCGGCTGGCGGCGGCGGTGAAGAAGCACGCCAACGGCGCCCCGCAGTCGGACGACATCGCCCTGGTGACCTTCGGGCGGGTGGAACACCCGGCCCACGCCGCCGCCACCGCCACCCGCCTCAGCCCACTCCGCCGCGGCGAGTGACTGGGTGGGTCGCTTTCGGCGAGAGTCGGCCACCCGACAGAACCTCCGCAGGACTACCGATGCCCGCACCGACCGCGACGCCGGACGTGGACGTGGAAGAGCAGACCGACTGGGTGCTCAAGCACCAGCCGCCGTACCACGTCATCCTGCTGAATGACGACGACCACACCTACGAGTACGTGGTCATCATGCTGAAGGACCTGTTCGGCCACCCTCTGGAGAAGGGGTTCGAGATGGCCAAGGAGGTGGACGAGAGCGGGCGGGCGGTCGTCCTCACCACCACCCGCGAGCACGCCGAGTTGAAGGTGGACCAGATTCACGCCTACGGCCCGGACCCGAACATCGCCCGGTGCAAGGGGTCCATGTCGGCCCTCGCCGAACCGTCCGAGTGATGGGTCGGTGGACGGTCGGACGGCCGACGTGTTGACTTCTGCGGCGGGGAAAGGTACTTATGACACGTCCTTCATCCCCGCCCGCCTTCCGTTCGCCCCCTCGCCCGAGTCAGACACACCGTATGCCTCCCCCCTCCGCCACCGGCACGCGCGAGCAGAGGTTGCTCGACGACTGCCAGGACTCCATCGGGTACTCCTTCCACAACCCGCTCCTGCTACGGGCGGCCCTCACGCACACGTCCGGGGCGAACACCCGCGGGGCGAGCAACGAGCGGATGGAGTTCCTGGGCGACAGCGTCCTCGGCCTCGTCACCTGCGAGCAACTGTACGCCCGCTTCCCCGACTTCCAGGAGGGCGACCTGACCAAGGTGAAGTCGGTCGTGGTCAGCCGCAAGACGTGCGCCGAGTTCAGCCGCGACCTGGGGTTGGGGGGATACCTCATCCTCGGCAAGGGGTTGAGCGGGTCGGCGGAGGTGCCGGCGAACATCCTGGCCGACGTGTTCGAGGCTCTCGTGGCGGCCGTCTTCCTGGACGGCGGGTACGAGGCGGCGAAACAGTTCGTCCTCGCCTTCATCGAGCCGGAAATCGACGCGGTGGCCGAGGCGGCGGTGGCCAGCAATGCCAAGTCGCAACTGCAAACGCTCGCCCAGAAGGTGCACGGCGACACCCCGCGGTACGCGGTGCTGGACGAGCAGGGGCCGGACCACGACAAGTGCTTCAAGATCGCCGCCGAGGTCGCCGGCCACCAGTTCACCCCGGTGTGGGGGCGGAACAAGAAGGACGCCGAACTGCGGGCCGCCCAGAACGCCGTCTCCGAAATGCTCGGCCAACCGATCCCCCATCCGATGAACTGACCCGGTTCGGGTGACCCGCGGGTGTGAACCCGCGGGTGGTCGGCAACCCAGGCGGCTCACGCCTCCGGTTTGCCCGTACATCCCATGCCCATGCCCCCTTACCCCATACTGTGCTACGCCGGGTGTTCACACCCGGCGGCGTTCAAACTCGGGGCGGGGTGGGCCGACGGGAACACCCGCGAACTGAAAACGTACTCGCTGTCTTGCGCCACCTGCCTGTCGGCCGAACTCACCTCCGCCCGCACCCGCCGCGAGCGCTGCCGCCTCGCCCCCGGTGAAGAACTCGGCCCGGTGTGCGTGTTCGAACTCCGCCCCGCAACCCGCGACCGCTCGCTGGTGCGGCGGGAGGAGTTGGAGTAGCCGCCCAGCCTGCAGGCGAACCCGGCCCGTAACGGCCGTGGGTGGCGAGTCGGGTCTCGGATCCCACCACCACGCCCCTTGCGGGCCGGGTTGGCCCAAACCGACGCGAACCACCTCTCAACCACCGTCGTAGAATGCACGGGTGAACGCCGCTCCTCAACCTCCGGACGGACCGACCGACGAGGAACTGCTCACCCGCCTGCGGCGGGGCGAGCACGACCTGTTCGGCCTGTTGGTCCGCCGGCACGAGCGGGAACTGTACGGCTACCTGCGGCGGTACATTGGCGACCCGGAGTTGGCCGCCGACGTGTTCCAGAACACGTGTCTGGCGGTGTTCACCAAGATTCAGCAGTACGAACCCGGCCGCTCCGCCCGCCCGTGGCTGTATGCCATCGCCACCAACCAGGCGATCGACGCCATGCGGCGGCGGGCCCGCCGCAAGGACGCCCGAGGTGTGCCGCTGCTGCCGGCCGACGACGACGGCCCGGACGCGACCGCGTCGCTCTTCGACCTGCTGGAACGCCCCGCCCCCGGCCCGGACGAGATCGCCGAGGGTGAGGAACTGCGGCAACTGGTCCGCACTGCGGTCGATGATCTGCCTGACCTGCTGCGTCAGGTGGTGGTGCTGACCTACTTCCAGGGGATGAAGTACCAGGATGCGGCCGACGTGCTGGGTGTGCCCCTCGGTACGGTGAAATCCCGCCTGCATGCCGCGCTGGTGAAGTTGACCGAGTGTTGGCACAAACTGGTGCCGGGGGAGAACGCCGACGGGAAGCCGAAAGATCAGCCGAGCGGCGTGAACCGCCGGGTGGAGGTGAACTGAGATGGACGATCTACTCCTCGATTATGCGATCAATCAATTGCCGCCGGCCGACCGGTCGGTCGTCGGCAACCTGATCGACACCGAACCGGCCCTCGCCGCAAAGTACCGGGCCTTTTGCGCCACCCTCTCCCCGCTCGCCGCCGACCGCGACGCCGACGCCCCGCCCCCCGGTCTCGCCCTCGCCGCCATCGAGTACACCGCTGAACAACTCGTCGCCAACGGCTTGTTCTCCGCCCGCGACGGGTTCAACACGCCGGCACCCGCCGCCGAACCGGACAGCCGGTACCGCGAATCGCGGTGGCAGCCTCTCCTCCGCGCGTGGGTGAACGTGGGGGTCATCGCGGCGGTCGTGATTCTCACGCTGGGCCTGGGCCTGACCGCCATCCAATCGGCCCGACACTCGTACCAGCAGTACGCCTGCCAGGACAACCTGCGGGAGTTGCACGCCGGGCTGGCCGGCTACAGCGACACCCACGACGGTCGCTTCCCGCAGGCGGGCACCACCAGTGTGCCCACCGCCGGCGAGTTCTACACTGAACTGGCCCGCTCCGGTCAACCGCTCGCCGACACCGCCCGCCGCTGCCCGCTGCAACCGGCCGACACGTTCGGCACCCCCGTCGGGTACGCCTACTCCCTCGGCTTTCGCGACCCGTTCGGCCAACTGAACGGCCTGCGAAGGCCGGAGACGGCCGAAGACCTGACCCCCATCGTGGCCGACTTGCCCGGCAGCCGGCACACCGGCTGGAACGTGTTGCACGTCGGGGGGTCGGTGCAGTTCGTTCGCACGCAAATGCTTGCTTCCGGCGACGATTTGTTTCGCAACGACGAAGGCCGCACGGCCGCCGGTCTGCACCGCGGGGACGTGTGCCTCGGCCGTCCTTTCGACGTGCCCTGATTTTTGCGACCGTTTGTGTTCCCACCTGAACGGTTCACATCGTAGCGTACAGCTCCCGCCTGGAAGTGTCGAGAATCCCGATTCCGCCGGAGTCGGAGTTGCGCGGTCATGCTATGTATGACATCACGATGCGATTGGCACCCAGCCGGGGAACTCTTATGAAGCGGGCGCTCAGGCTCCGCGGGGTCAGCGGTCCGACCAAAGGCCAGGTGTGGGACCACCCGACCCTGTTGCGGGTGGGCCGGCTGGCCCAGTTCGAGTTGATGCTCGACGACCCGTCGGTGAGCCGCCGGCACGCCGAAGTCCGCCGGC